>JAYSCF010000186.1:0-4240 GCA_041915005.1 Novosphingobium sp. | reverse complement strand
GTAGTAACCCGAGGTCGGGTTGCCTTCACCATCGGTGGCCGGTGCGAAACGCCCACGACGCATCAGGTTGGAACACGCTGCCTGGTCAAGATCCGGGCTACCGCTCGAACCGGTGACTTCGCAGTTGGCAACACGGCCGTCCGCACCCACGGTGAGGCGGAAACGGGTGGTGCCTTCGCGTTCTTCGCGCAGAGCGCGCGAGGGATAGTCGTTGGTCGTGACCCATTCAGCCGAGCGGCCCTTGGGCTGCGGCTGCTTGGGCTGGAACTTCGGCGGCGGCGGGGCCACCGGAGCCGGCGGCGCAATGATCGGAACAACCGGCGCCACGGGGGGCGGAGTCGTCACGACCGAGACCGGCGGCGGGGTCACGTTCACGTTGATCTTCGGCGGCGGAGCCACGATCGGGGGCGGCGCAGCAGCCTGCTTGGGCGGCGGCGGCGGCTCCTTCTTGGGCTCGTCCTTCTTGATGTCGACGGTCGTCACCTTCTTCATCACAGCCTTTACCCCTTCATAGGCAAGGCCGGTCACCAGCGCATAGCCGACAACCACGTGAATCAGAGCGACGATGACAAAGGCGGCAATTCGATTGCCGCTCACTTCCTGGTCAGCGTAAGCCATTCAGACGCATCACTCCTAATCAGTCCCCCGGGCCGAAACCCGGACACGACGCCCGAATCTGCCTACGGCAAGATCCGACCGCTTAAATTCTTAATTTCCACCCTGTTGGTCAACCCGGGAAACCAAGCAGCGCCCGAACGCTTGCATGATCAACGCGAGGGGCCTTATCGTTGTTTGGCCCGGTTTTCCTAGTGCTTTAGCGGTGCCTCGCCAGTCGCGCAACGCTTTATCCATTAACGGTCGATTCACTTGCGTTAAGGCCAAAGCTCAGGAAAATACGTCGAAAATCCGCGGTTGAGCGGGTCCACACAATATGTGGATGAAAATTTCCGGAGCCACGATGCGCACGTTTGTTTCCTTTGCCGCCAGTTGCCTTGCAGCCTTTGTTGCCCTGCCCGTCGATGCTTCGGCCCGTGACGATTCGTCGGGTGCAGTGCCCATCGCCGCGCAGGTTCAGGGGGTCAGCTATGCCGATCTTGTCGACCTGGCCGATGGAGCACCGTTGGTGATTCGGGCGCAGGTGCGCAAATTGGTGGCGGTTGAGCCGGCCCGTGCGCCCGGGCTGCGCGCGGGGCGTGGGCGCTTCTATATCGAGGCGCGGACCGAGGCGGTGGTGTTCGGCCGGTCAGGCCTGGGCGAGGATTTGCGCTATCTGGTCGACCTGCCAGTTGATGCGAAGGGGCGCCCGCCCGCGGTGAAGAAGAAAAGCGTGGTGATCTTTGCCCGTACCGTCCCGGCGCGCCCGGGCGAGCTGCAACTGGTGGCCAATGATGCGCAGCTGCCCTGGGACGCGGCGCTTGATGCCCGGCTGCGCGGGGTTCTGGGTGAACTCTATGCGCCGGCTGCGCCGCGCCGTGTAACCGGGGTGCGCGAGGCGATCTTCGTGCCGGGCAGCCTGGCAGGGGAGAGCGAGACCCAGCTGTTCCTTGCCACCGCCGACGGCGAGCCTGCGGCGATCACCGTGGTGCGCCAACCCGGGCAGGCGCCGCGCTGGAACGTGTCCTTCTCCGAAGTGGTGGGCGAAGCGGGCACGGCGCCCGCGCGCGAGACGCTTGGCTGGTATCGCCTGGCCTGCTTCCTCCCCGCTGCGCTGCCGGCCGAGGCCAACACTTCGGGAACGGCAGAGAACCGCATGGCGGCCGAGCGGGACTACGCGTTCGTGCTGGGCCAGCTCGGCACCTGTCCGCGCACCCGCCAGTAGAACCGCTTGCCGCCCGCGCGGCAGCCCCCTAAGGGCCGCCTCGCGAAAGGGATTATCATGGCCGAACCTCTGCGTATTGCGCTCGCCGGCCTTGGCACTGTCGGTGCCGGGGTCATCCGCCTTGTCGAAGCCAACGCCGCGCTGATTGCGCGCCGCGCGGGCCGCCCGATCCAGATCACCGTGATCGGCGCGCGCGATCGCACCAAGGATCGCGGGGTCGATCTTTCGCCCTACGCCTGGGAAGACGACATGGTCGTGATGGGCGAACGCGATGATGTTGACGTGGTGGTCGAGCTGGTCGGCGGGTCGGATGGCCCGGCGCTGTCCTGCGCGCGGACCACGATCGAGGCGGGCAAGGCCTTTGTCACCGCCAATAAGGCGATGATCGCGCATCATGGGCTGGAGCTGGCTGCCAAGGCCGAGGACAAGCACGTTGCCCTGAAGTTCGAAGCGGCGGTCGCGGGCGGTATCCCGGTGATCAAGGCGCTGCGCGAAGGCGCTGCGGCGAACGAGATCGAGCGGGTTTACGGGATTCTCAACGGCACCTGCAACTATATCCTCTCGACCATGGAAGACACGGGCCGCGATTTTGGCGACGTGCTCGCCGAGGCGCAGGCCAAGGGCTATGCCGAAGCAGACCCGGCCTTTGATATCGAAGGCACCGATGCCGCGCACAAGCTGTCGATTCTGGCGGCGATCGCCTTTGGCGCGCAGGTCGATTTTGGCAGCGTCGAAACCTCGGGGATCACCCGTCTGCGGGCGGCCGATATCGCCCAGGCCGATGCGCTGGGCTATGTCATCCGCCTGATCGGGATGGCCGGGACCGAACGGACCGCGGGTGGCCACACCCTGTTCCAGCGTGTCCAGCCGCACCTCGTGCCGTTCGATCATCCGCTGGCCCATGTCGATGGCGCGACCAATGCGGTGGTGGCCGAAGGCAATTTCTCGGGCCGCCTGCTGTTCCAGGGCGCCGGCGCCGGGGATGGCCCCACCGCAAGCGCGGTGGTGGCTGACCTGATCGATATTGCCCGCGGCGAAATCAGCGCGCCGTTCTCGGTTCCGGTTGCCGAACTGGAAAAGATGCCGCGCGCAGCCAGCGGACATCGCATGGGCCGGGCCTATCTGCGCTTCATGGTGGCCGATCGCCCCGGGGTGCTGGCCGAGATCACCGCCGCGCTGCGCGATGCGGGCGTTTCGATCGAAAGCATGATCCAGAAGGGGCGGGGCGGCGAAGCCGGCGGTGAAGTGATGGTGGCAATGGTCACCCACGAAGGCCCGGAAAGCGCGGTCACCGAAGCGATGCGGCTGCTCGAAGGATCGGATAGCCTGGCCGAGCCGCCGCTGGTCCTGCACATTCTGGGCGAATAGGCCCGATCAGGGGGCGGCTTTCTCGCCCCGGGCGATCAGGTCCGCTTCGGAGCCTTCCGGGGCTTCGGGGATCGCTTTCACATCGATCACGTAGACCGGCGGAGGTGCCCAGCCGCCGACCATGCAGCCCGCCTGTCCGCGGCACGAGCCGCGATCGAGCTGCGGCGCGCGCGGCACCCCGTTGTTGAGTTCGCGCCGGGCCTCGAGCGAGGCGGGATCGCTGTCCGCCGTCGAAGGGACGCGCTGGTCCTCGCCGCGGTCGGGCGCGCAAACCACGATGGCATCGGCATCGCCCGACGATTCGCAGCGCCGCCGTGGTGCCGGGGGGCCATAGCGCTCGCGCGTGATTTCGATTCTTTCGGCCACCTTGCTGTCGAGATCGTTGGCCTCCAGCTGGACCTGCGCCGGGGCCGGCGCGGCCAGCATGGTCAGCAGCAGAAACAAGGCAGGCTTCATATGCACGCAGGCTTCCCCCGGAAGGTCGGTGACAACAGCCCTGCGCGCGGTTAATCCGGCCTGAATGGCGCACAGCCTGCGGGGCCCTCTCGACATCGGCTCCTACGCTGTCTAAGCGCGCCACAACATACGTATTCAAAACAGGACTCGCGCCACTCATGAGCAATTCCACCCCCGCCAGCAGCGTCCTCGACCGTGTTCTCGTGCTTGAAATGGTCCGCGTGACCGAAGCTGCCGCGATCGCGGCTTCGTCGCTGGTTGGGCGGGGTGATGAAAAGGCGGCGGATCACGCTGCGGTGGAAGCGATGCGCGCGGCGTTCGACGATCTGGAAATCGACGGAACCGTTGTGATCGGTGAAGGCGAACGCGACGAAGCGCCGATGCTCTACATCGGCGAAAAGGTGGGCGGCGCGGTTGGCCGGGGGCCGAAGATCGATATCGCGCTTGATCCGCTTGAAGGCACCACGATCACCGCCAAGGCCGGCCCCAATGCGCTGGCCGTGCTGGCCTGCGCCGAAGCGGGCAACCTGCTCAACGCGCCCGACGTCTACATGGACAAGCTGGCGGTTGGCCCGGGCTATCCCGAAGGAATCATCA
>JAYSCF010000185.1:0-4242 GCA_041915005.1 Novosphingobium sp. | reverse complement strand
CCGGGCGCAACCAGTGGATCGAAGTGACGATCACCGAAGGCAAGAACCGCGAAGTGCGCCGCGTACTCGAATATCTCGGGCTTGAAGTCAGCCGCCTGCTGCGCACCGCCTATGGCCCGTTCCAGCTGCTGGATCTGCCGCGCGGTCAGGCGCTGGAAATCCGCCCGGCCGATGTCGAGCGCTTCCGCCATGCCCTGATCGGCGGCGCCAAGGACGAATTCGTGCCGCGCACTTCGCCCCAGCAGGCCCGTGCTCGTATCGCTAGGTCGCGCCCGGCATCGACCAAGTCCGATGGCCTGCGCAGCGGGGATCGCGCCAACGAACGGCCCGCGAACCGTTCGGGCGAACGCCCGTTCGACCGCGCCGAGGATCGGCCCCGCGGCGGCCGCCGCCCCAGCCGTCCCGGCGAGCGCAAGGTGCCAGCTGGCAAGCCGCCGGCCGACCGCCAGCGCAGCGATGCCGCGCGTGATCGCAAGCCGATCGAAGGCAAGCTCACTCCGCGCAAGGACGGCGGGGCCGCGTCCCGCAGCGCAGCTCCGCGCGGCGATGCCCGCCCGCCGCGCAGCGATACCCGCGCCCCGCGCCGCGATGACCGGCGGCCGTCAGGCCCGCGACCGGGCGGCCCGGGTGGCCGCGGCAAGCCGGGTCCGCGGCGATGAGCCTGCGGATTGTTGCCGGGGAATGGCGCGGCCGCAAGCTGCTTGCGCCCGAAGGCGAAACCACCCGCCCCACCGCTGATCGCACCCGGGAAACGCTGTTTTCGATGCTGGTTTCGCGGCTGGGCAGCTTTGAAGGGCTGGCCGTGGCCGATCTCTTCGCAGGCTCGGGTGCGCTTGGTCTTGAAGCCCTGTCACGCGGGGCGCAAAGCTGCATCTTCGTGGAGCAGGATGCCCCGGCAATCCGCGCCCTGCGCAGCAATATCGCCAACCTGCGCGCCGCGCCGCAAAGCGACGTGCGCGCCAGTTCGGTGCTGGCACTGGGCCCGGCCAAGGCTCCGCTCGACCTCGTGCTGCTGGACCCGCCCTATAACACCGGCGCGGGCGAGGTGGCGCTCGACAAGTTGCAACGGCTCGGCTGGATCGGTGAGGCCACCTGGATCAGCCTTGAAACCGCCGTCAACGAAGAGCCCAGGATCAAGGGGCTGGAAGCGGTTGCCGATCGCAAGGTCGGCAAGGCGCGGATTACGCTTTTGCGTCAATCGGCCTAGCCAAGGCCACGCCGATCAGCGTGAGCAATCCGGCCGCGCTCAGCAGCCAGCCTGCTTGCGCGCCTAGCCCCCACTGCGCCAGTTTCTGTGCGCCGATCGGGGTCAATGCCCCGCCAATGATCCCGCCAACGTTGAACGCCAGCGAAATCCCACTGTAGCGCACCGTCACCGGGAACAGCGTCGGCAGCCATGACCCCAGCGGGCCATAGACATAGCCCATCACCATCAGCGCAGCCGACAGCGTGATGAACACAATCGCGAGAGAGCCCGACATCAGCCCCGGGCCGAACGCCAGCCCCAGCACCATCGCCGCACAGGCGCCCAGCATCAGCACGCTGCGCGGGCTGGTGCGATCCGCCCTGATCACCGCCAGCGCGATCCCCAGCGCGAAAAAGCAGTTGGCGCCCAATTGCACGCCCAGAAATGCCTCGCGGCTATAGCCCAGCGCCGTGGTCCCCTGCGCCAGCGCATAGGCGGTGGAAAGATAGAAGATCGCAAAACAGGCGACCGCCCCCGCCGTTCCGGCCAGGACCGCCCCAAAATGCCGCGAAAACAGCGTGGCAACCGGCACGGCCGGCGGCGGCGCATGGTTCAGCGCCTCGCGGAAGGCCGGAGTCTCGGCGATCCGCAACCGCACCCACAGCCCCAGCCCAACCAGCAGCGCGCTGGCCAGGAACGGAATCCGCCAGCCCCAGCTTTTGAAATCGGCATCGGACAAGACCAGCCCGAGCAGCAGAAACAACCCATTGGCGAACAGGAAGCCGACCGGCGCCCCGAACTGCGGCGCCGAACCGAACCTGGCCTCCCAACCCTTGGGCGCATATTCGACCGCCAGCAGCGAAGCCCCGCCCCACTCCCCGCCAAGGCCGAACCCCTGCCCGAAGCGGAGCACGCACAGCAGCAGCGGCGCGGTCCAGCCCACCATCGCATAGGTTGGCAAGAACGCGATCAGCAGGGTAGAAAGGCCCATCAGCATCAAGGATGCCACCAGCGTCGCCTTACGCCCGATCCGGTCACCAAAGTGGCCAAACACCACCGCCCCCACCGGCCGGGCCAGAAACGCGAGGCCAAAGCTCATGAAGGCGAACATCGTCTGCGCTGCGGCCGAACTGGCCGGGAAGAACAGCGGCCCGAACACCAGCGCCGCGGCCGTGGCGTAGACGTAGAAATCATAGAATTCGACCGCGGTGCCGGTAAGCGCGGCGGTCAGGATGCGGGCATTGGCGCGGATCGGATGCATGGGCGCAGTGCGTTGCCGCTGCGCGCCGCGCTGTCAATCCCTGCACCCTTGCGCACGCGCATGATGTTCCCTAGTTGTTCGCGCGTGTCCCAGATCCCCGAATCCTCTTCCGACCCGCTGCTCGATGCCCTGAACCCGCCGCAGCGCGAAGCCGTGCTCGCCACCGAAGGCCCGGTGCTGATGCTGGCTGGTGCCGGCACCGGCAAGACCGCCGCGCTTACTGCCCGGTTGGCCCATCTGATCCGCACCCGCCGCGCCTGGCCGAGCGAGATCCTCTGCGTGACCTTTACCAACAAGGCCGCGCGCGAAATGCGCGAGCGGGTTGGCCAATTGGTCGGCCCAGCGGTGGAAGGGATGCCGTGGCTCGGCACGTTCCATTCGATCTCGGCCAAGATCCTGCGCCGCCATGCCGAATTGGTCGGACTGCAATCGAACTATACCATCATCGACACCGACGATCAGCTGCGCGTGCTCAAGCAGCTCATCCAGGCCGAGGGGCTGGATGAAAAACGCTGGCCCGCGCGGCAGCTGGCGCAGTGCATCGATCGCTGGAAGAACAAGGGGCTCAACCCCGCCGATGTCGATGCGGGCGAAAGCGAAGCCTATGCCAATGGCCGTGGCCAGCGCTTCTACCAGCTTTACCAGGACCGCTTGAAGGCGCTCAATGCCTGCGACTTTGGTGACTTGTTGCTCCATTCGCTCAACATCTTGCGGGCCAACCGCGAAGTGCTCGACCAATACCAGCGGCGCTTCAAATACGTCATGGTGGACGAATATCAGGACACCAACCAGGTCCAGTATCTGTGGCTGCGGCTCCTCGCCCAGGGCCACAAGAACATCTGCGTGGTCGGCGATGATGACCAGTCGATCTATTCATGGCGCGGCGCAGAAGTTGCCAATATCCTGCGCTTTGAAAAGGATTTTCCTGGCGCAAAGGTGGTTCGCCTCGAACAGAACTATCGCTCCACGCCCGATATCCTTGCCGCCGCATCGGGGCTGATCGATGCCAATTCGCAGCGGCTCGGCAAGACCTTGTGGACGGAGCGGGGCGGCGGCGACAAGGTCCGCGTGATCGGTGTGTGGGATGGCCCCGAAGAGGCCCGCCGTGTGGGCGAGGAGGCCGAGCGGCTTGAGCGCGAAGGCGCCAGCCTGGCCGAAGTTGCGATCCTTGTGCGCGCCCAGTTCCAGACCCGCGAACTGGAAGATCGCTTCATCGCAATCGGCCTGCCCTACAAGATCATCGGCGGTTTCCGTTTTTACGAGCGCGCCGAAATTCGCGATGCGCTGGCCTATCTCCGGCTGGTCGCCCAGCCTTCGGACGATCTGGCCTTCGAGCGGATCTACAACACCCCCAAGCGCGGACTTGGCGACAAGACGCTCGAAAAGCTCCACCGCCACGCCCGGGCACGCGGCGTTCCGCTTAGCCTCGCCGCGGTCGAAATCACCGATACCGACGAACTGCCCGCGCGCGCGCGCGGCACCCTGCTGGCGCTGATGCGCGATGTGGCGCGCTGGCGCGACCTGGCCAAGACCGTGGTGCCCGCAGAACTCGCCCGCACCCTGCTCGACGAAAGCGGCTACACTGCCGCGCTCCAGGCCGAAAAGACCGCCGAAAGCGCCGGCAGGCTGGAAAACCTCGCCGAACTTGCCCGGGCGATGGAAGAATACGAAACGCTGGGCGATTTCCTCGAACACGTCAGCCTGGTGATGGACAATGAAGCCTCGGACAACGCCGAGAAGCTCACCATCATGACCATCCACGCCGCCAAGGGGCTGGAATTCGACAACGTGTTCC
>JAYSCF010000184.1:0-4260 GCA_041915005.1 Novosphingobium sp. | reverse complement strand
ACACCTATGAAAACCTCAAGGCTGCCGGCGTGATCGACCCGACCAAGGTCGTGCGCACTGCCCTGCAGGACGCCGCCTCGGTGGCCGGCCTGCTGATCACCACGGAAGCCGCGATCTCGGAACGCGCTGACGACAAGCCCGCAATGCCCCCGATGGGTGGCGGCATGGGCGGCATGGGTGACATGGGCTTCTAAGCCCAGGCGCCTTGCCGACGGGAAATTCGGGGCCGGAAGGAGCAAGTCCTTCCGGCCCTTTCCTTTTCCGGGTTCAGGGAAAACATTGTCAAAACTGGATGCGTTTTTTGCAACATCTGTTGCGGCAAACGCAATTGATGGGCCGCCGCAAAGGCCTATCTGCGCCGCCTTCCTCCCGTGCCGGAAAGGGCGCGAACGATGAGTCTCGATGCTCAAGCGGCTTCAGGTGCTGACCCAAGTCAGCCTGGCCTTGATGGCCACACCCCCTCCCACGCCCTGCTGCCCCTGACGATCGGCGCGATCGGCGTCGTCTTTGGCGATATCGGCACCAGCCCGCTCTACGCCTTCCGCGAGGCACTGGGCCAGGCCGCCTCGGATGGCCTGGTGCTGGAAGAGATCGTCGGGGTGATGAGCCTGGCGCTGTGGGCGCTGATCATCGTGGTCACGCTCAAATACATGGCTTTCCTGATGCGCGCCGACAACGATGGCGAAGGCGGGGTGCTGGCGCTGCTCGCGCTGGCGCAGCGCGGCACCACGCGGCGCGGCGGGGTGGTGCTGGCGCTGGGCGCGATCGGGGCGGCGCTGTTCTATGGCGATGCGGTGATCACCCCGTCGCTGTCGGTCCTGTCCGCGGTCGAGGGCCTGAAATCGCTGCCGGCGGCGGGCGCGCTGTTCAGCGAGCAGCGGATCATCATCATCAGTCTGGCGATCCTGATCGCGCTGTTCGCGATCCAGTCACGCGGGACCGAGGTCGTGGCGAAACTGTTCGGGCCGGTCTGCGTGGCCTGGTTCCTGGCCCTGGGCGGGCTGGGCATCTGGCACCTGTCGGATGACCCGGCGATCGTGGCGGCTTTCCTGCCGTGGCATGCCGTGCAGTTCCTGGCT
The DNA here is from genome assembly GCA_041915005.1 of Novosphingobium sp. Classification (GTDB taxonomy): domain Bacteria; phylum Pseudomonadota; class Alphaproteobacteria; order Sphingomonadales; family Sphingomonadaceae; genus Novosphingobium. The sequence continues at coordinate 3,181 of JAYSCF010000184.1, read as the reverse complement.
GGGCATGGGGTGCTGGGGCTGTTCGTGCTGGGGGCCGTGTTCCTGACCGTGACCGGGGCCGAGGCGCTGACCGCCGACATGGGGCACTTTGGCAAGCGGCCGATCCGCCTGGCGTGGCTGGGGCTGGTGTTCCCGGCGCTGGTGCTCAACTACCTCGGGCAGGGGGCCTTCGCGATGAAGGTGCTCGAACAGGCCCGGCAGGCCGGACAACCCTTCGTCAACCAGGACTGGTTCTTCCTGATGATCCCCGATGCGGTGCGCCTGCCGATGGTCCTGCTGGCCACGGCGGCCACGATCATCGCCAGCCAGGCGGTGATCACCGGGGCCTTTTCCCTGACCCAGCAGGCAATCCAGCTTGGTCTGTTGCCGCGCCTTGCGATCCGCCAGACTTCGGCCGGGCACGCCGGGCAGATCTATATGCCGGTGGTCAACTGGCTGGTGCTGTTCGGCGTGGTGGTGCTGACCCTGGCGTTCCGCAATTCCAGTGCGATGGCTGCGGCCTATGGCATTGCGGTGACCGGGACCATGGTCATCACCTGCTGCCTGGCCTTTGTCGTCACGCGGCGGCGCTGGGGCTGGAGCCTGCCGACCAGCCTGGCGGTGATCGCGCCGTTCCTGGCGCTTGACCTGGTGTTCTTTGGTGCCAATGCGCTGCGCGTGATCGAAGGCGGCTGGGTGCCGCTGGGGATCGCCGGGGCGATCATGGTGCTGATCTGGACCTGGGTGCGGGGCCGCCGGATCGTGAACTTGCTCGAAGATGATGGTGCGCTGCCGCTGGCCGACATGGCGCTGGCACTGGCGCACCGCCCGCCCAGCATGGTGGCCGGCACGGCGATATACCTTACCGCGCGCAATGATCTGACCCCGACCGCGCTGCTGCACAACCTCAAGCACAATCACGTTTTGCACCGGCATAATTTTGTAACCACGGTTAAGGTTTTGCAGAAGCCGTGGTGCGATCCGGGTGCTCGTCTTTCGATCGAGCGGATCGACGATGTCTTTGCGCGCATAGAACTGCGTTACGGTTTTATGGAAACGCCCGACGTCTATCGTGATTTGCTGTCCGAAATGGAACTTGTTCCGGGTGCAAAGGCAGCCAGTTTCTTTATTGGCCGGAACAGCTTTTCGCGATCGGCTGATGGCGGAATGCCCGCGTGGCAAAATGTATTATTTATTATTCTGCATCGAAATGCGGCAAATCCGACGGATTACTATAATATTCCGCCGAACCGTGTGATCGAGCTTGGCGTTCAATATGCGATTTGACACCTTAACCACGCCTAAATATTATTAAGGTTAATCATTATCCGTATTTTTACGTTGTTTTAACGCTTCGTGAAATCCGGGTGATGGCAACGATATTATAAAAATCGCAACCAGATACGGATTAATACATACACCGTGAAGGCGGGACTTGTAACTCGGCTGCTGAGTCTGCTGGCTGTTGCCTGCAGCATCGCTGCGCCCGTCGCTGGCGCGCATGCTGACACGCTTGAAAACCAGTTCGACCGGGCATTTGTCCCCGCGGCTCCGGCGGCGTCCCGCGCCGTGCCTGCCGTGCAGTCCCAACCGCGCAAGCCGATGTCGGTGCGCGCATGGGTATCCCCCAATCCGACGCTGCAGAGCGAGGTCGAAGGTTTCGATACCCGCCTGGTGTCGCTGGCCAGCGCCAGCCAGGGCCGGATCGGCGTAGCCGCGCTTGATCTGACCTCGGGACGCACCGTCTCGGTGTTGGGCGACCAGCCGTTCCCGATGGCCTCGACCAGCAAGGTCGCGATTGTCGCCACGTTCCTCGATGGGGTGGACAAGGGCCGCTGGAAGCTGACCGATCGCTTCCCGATGATGATGCCGGTTGGTTCGGCCCGTTTTTCCGGAGCCAAGGCGCCGGTGCGCCCGGGCCAGATGCTGGCCGCATCGACCCTGATCGAACTGGCGATCACCCGCAGCGACAACCACGCGACCGACGCCCTGCTGGCGGTGGTCGGCGGGCCGACGGCGGTGACCCGCTGGATCCGCAGCACCGGCATTGCCGGGGTGCGGCTTGATCGCGATATCGCCACGCTGGTGCGCGATGATGGCGAATTCGATCCTGCCCGCACGGTCGATCCGCGCGACAGCGCCACGCCGCAGGGCATGGTCCAGCTGCTGCGCGGCCTTTACGAAGGGCGCTGGCTGACCACGTCGAGCCGCCGCGTGCTGATCGGCGCGATGGAACGCTGCCTGACCGGGCGCCATCGCATTCGCGCCGGCATGCCCGAAGGCGTGCGCGTGGCGCACAAGACCGGCACGCTCAACAACACGTCGAGCGATGTCGGCTTTATCCATTCGCCCGATGGCCGGGTGATCGCCGTGGCGATCTATGTCACGGGGCAAGGCGGCAAGTCGGGCCGCGACAGCCGCATCGCCTCGATCGCGCGGGCGATCTACGATGGCTACCAGACCGAAAGCTCGGGCCTGCGGCGCACCGCTTCGCGCTGAGCTTTCCTTCGCCCGCGCCCGGGTCTAGGGCGCAAGGCATGACCGACACCCCCGCCAAGCCCGAGCCGCTGCGCAAGCAAGGGCATCCGCGTGCGCTCGCCGCGCGTGAACGGATGCGCAGCGATGCCGGCGCGATCGGGGTCGATCCGGCCTATGTCGATGCCTTTGTCGAAGCATTCTATGCCGCCGTGCGCGAGGATGGGCTGATCGGACCGATCTTTGCCGCGCGGATCAGCGACTGGGCCCCGCACCTTGCGCGGATGAAGGCGTTCTGGCGTTCGGTCCTGATGGGCAGCGGGGAATATTCGGGCAATCCGATGCGGATGCACGTGGCCATTCCCGGCCTTGAAGAGGCGCATTTCGCGCGCTGGCTGGAACTGTTCTATGCCACGCTTGAGCGGCTCGGCAATTCGCCGGCGGCGCGCCAGGCGGTGGCGGACAAGGCGCGGATGATTGCCGACAGCCTGCTGACCGGGATCGCGATGCACCGCACCGGGGAACTGGCCTCGGCCCGGGCCGGGGAAAACCTGCCCCGCATTGGCGAACCAACGCGGGGCAGCTAGGCCTTACTTCGCGAACTGCGCCTTGCGCGGGCCAAGGTAGCCGAACAGATAGGCGCCAACCTTGCGCATCTGGATTTCCTCGGCGCCTTCGGTGATCCGGTAGCGGCGGTGGTGGCGATAGATGTGTTCGAACGGCTTGT
>JAYSCF010000183.1:0-4279 GCA_041915005.1 Novosphingobium sp. | reverse complement strand
AACAGATCGCCGAATTCTGCGGCCTGCACATCCTCGAAGTCCAGGCCATGGCCGATGATCTCGCCAGCTCGAAGTATACCGGCCGCGATCCAGTTCGTGCCGGCGAACTGACCATGGCCGAAATCGAAAAGGGCCAGGACGACGCGAATTACGCGCTCAAGATGCAAAAGGCGCCGGTCACGGTCAGCCGCACCAAGGGCCCGCGTTACACCCCGGTTTCGAAGCGCCAGGACAAGCCCGATGGCATCGCCTGGATCCTGCGCAACCACCCCGAAATTTCGGACGCGCAGGTCGGCAAGCTGATCGGCACCACCCGCAACACCATCGCTGCGATCCGCGATCGCAGCCACTGGAACATCAGCAACATCCAGCCCAAGGATCCGGTCACGCTCGGCCTGTGCTCGCAGCGCGAACTCGATGGGATCGTTGCCAAGGCCGCCAAGAAGGCTGGCCTGGCCGATGAAGCCGGTGATGATGCGCGTCTTGGCGATGATCGCGATGCGCTGATCGAAGAACTGCGCGCCCAGCGCGAAGCGGCCTCCAAGGCCGCGTCGGAAGCCGCGCAGGAAGCCGAAGCGGCAGCCTGGCTCGAAGCCAAGCGCGCGGCTGAGGCGGCGGGTGAAGACTAAGCGCTTCCAGCCAATCGGCCTGACGAAAAAGGGCGGCGTTCCGTGATGGAACGCCGCCCTTTTTGATGCGCTGAAGGGCGATTCGCCCGGTTCAGGCTTCGGTGCCGGCAGCCAGTGTCAGGCGGGGCTCTTCCTCGGCCGCGCGCGGGGCGAAGCGGCCGTCGACCTGGGCGCCCTGTTCGATGGTCAGCGCGTCATAGTGGACATCGCCGTGGATCCGCGCGGTCTTGAGCACGACCAGTTCGCGCACCGCGATGGTGCCGCGCACTTCGCCCGACAGGCGGGCCGATTCGGCCTTCACCGCGCCGACGATCACGCTCGATTCGCCCTGGACCAGCGCGGTGCAGGTGACATCGCCTTCGACCCGGCCATCGATGTGGAGATCGGCGCTGGCCGACACATCGCCGGTAATGCGGGTATCGGCGCCGAACACGGAAAAGGTGGAACTGGCCATCGGGGTGCTCCTAGCGGCGCTGTAGGCTGGTTGGGACGGTTTTTTGGAAAACATCGGGTGCTGCCTCAAGAAAGGGGCGGGGATTGACGGGGCGGTCGGCGATCCGAACCTCGAAATGCAGGTGCGGCCCGGTCGACCGGCCGGTCGATCCGATCAGGCCGATCACTTCGCCCGAGCGGACTTGCCGCCCGACCTGGGTGCGAAAACCCGACATGTGAGCATAGCGCGTCTGCAATCCATTGCCATGGTCGATTTCGACGCAGTTGCCATAGCCCGAACGCTGGCCGACGAAGCTGACCCGGCCGGGCGCGGCGGCATAGATCGGGGCGCCGATCGGCCCGCGGAAATCGAGCCCGGGATGGAAGGCCCCCGTACCGGTAAAGGGATCGGCGCGGTAGCCAAAGCCCGAGGAGATATATTCCAGGCTCGCGGGCAGAACCTGCGGCAGCGCGGCGACCGAGCGCTCCAGCGCATCCATCCGCGCCAGGCTGAGGCCAAGCCGCTGGAAGCGCGGGTCGATCGAGCCATCGGCGCCGGTGGCCAGCGCGATCAGCGGACCGCCCTGGGCTTCGCGGCTGTCGAGCGAGGCCAGGATCGCGCGCGGGTTGAGGCCAAGGCGGGTCAGCCGGGCTTCGGCGGCGGCGGCGCGGCGGTCGGCCAGGCGGGTCAGCGATTCGACCAGGTGGAGCTGGCGCGCCTCGATCCGGGCGAGTCCGGCGGCCTCGGGCAGGGCAAGGCTGACCTTGTCGACCGTCTTGCCGGCTTCGCTGCTGCTGTCCGACACGGTTTCACCGGCGGCGGCCGTGGCGGGCAGGTCACCGAGATGGCTTTCGACCATCTTTTCGATGAAATCCTGGCGCTTCTGCAGATCGTCGGTGACCTTGCCGAGATCCCCGCGATAGGCCGAAACGCGGCTTTCCGCAGTGGTCACGCGGGCTTCGCGATCAAGCAGCGAAAGCCGGTCGCGGGTGGAGAGGTAGCTGGAAATCGCCATGGCCGCGAGGCTCGCCAGCCAGACGAGCACCAGCGCGGCGACGAGGCCGGCGGCCATCATCTGCACGCGCGAGGAAAGCTTGATGAAGCGGACCTGCCCCTGCGATCGCATGAAGAATTCGCGATCCGGAAAGCGGCTCCGCAGGCGATCGATCAGATCGCCAACGGCCAGTTTTTGCAAGACGACCCTGAGTCCCTAATGCCCTGTTGTTGGCGGCGCGCTAGCAGCTTGACCGGGCCGGTGCGAATCCCGCGCGCCCCAGACTCGCTGAATCGAAAGAGTCGCGCGACGAGTCGTTTTTCGTTGCGTTGCAATAAGATGATTCGCGCCCGCCCGCCGCATGCCTGCAGCGCGGCGGGGCGTGGTGACAGGGGGGGCGGGCAATGCTAGGCGCAAGGCGCCATGACTGCCGACAGCCAGACTTCAGAATCGCCCGAGGCGCTTGTCGCCCGTCTTGCCGAGGCCGGCCGCGCCGCGCAGCGCGTGCTTGCGCGGCTCGATTCCCCGGCCAAGGCTGCCGCGCTGCACGCTGCTGCTGCGGCGCTGCGGGCGCATGAGCCTGCGATTCTCGCCGCCAATGCCCGCGATCTCGCCGCTGGTGAGGCCAATGGCCTGACCGACGCCTTGCTGGATCGGCTGCGGCTCGATCCGGTGCGGCTTGCCGGAATTGCCGACGCGGTCGATCAGGTGGCCGACCTTGCCGATCCGGTCGGACAGGTGATCGACACGGCGCCGCGCCCCAATGGCATGGTGCTGTCGCGGGTGCGGATCCCGATCGGGCTGATCGGGATCATCTATGAAAGCCGCCCCAATGTGACCGCCGATGCTGCCGCGCTGTGCGTGCGTTCGGGCAATGCGGTGTTGCTGCGCGGGGGGAGCGAGGCGGTCCATTCGAACCGCGCGATCCACGCTGCCCTAGCCGAAGGGCTGGCCAGCGCGGGCGTCCCGGCCGCTGCCGTGCAATTGCTGCCCACTCAGGACCGCGCTGCCGTTGGCGCGATGCTGACCGCCGCTGGGCTGATCGACATGATCGTGCCGCGCGGCGGCAAGAGCCTGGTCGCGCGGGTCCAGGCAGATGCCCGGGTGCCGGTGCTCGCCCACCTCGACGGCATTTGCCACACCTATATCCACGCGGCCGCCGATCCGGCCAAGGCCGAGGCGATTGCGCTCAACGCCAAGCTGCGCCGCACCGGGATCTGCGGATCGATGGAAACCTTGCTGATCGATGCCCAGTTTCCCGCCGCCGGCGCGGTGGTGGGCGCGCTGCTCGATGCCGGGTGCGAACTGCGCGGCGATGCCCGGGCCTGTGCGCTCGATCCGCGAATCGCCGCCGCCAGCGCCGAGGATTGGGACACCGAATACCTCGATGCGATTCTCTCGGTTGCCGTGGTCGATGGGCTGGATGCGGCGATGGAGCACATCGCGCGCCATTCCTCGCACCACACCGATGCGATCGTCAGCGAGGACGCGGGCGTGTGCGAGCGCTTCCTGGCCGAAGTCGACAGCGCGATCGTGATGGCCAATACCAGCACCCAGTTCGCCGATGGCGGCGAATTCGGGCTTGGCGCCGAAATCGGCATTGCCACCGGGCGGCTTCACGCGCGCGGGCCGGTCGCGCTCGAAGGGCTCACCACCTACAAGTGGCAGGTGCGTGGAGCGGGGCAGGTCCGGCCCTGAAACGGATCGGGCTTCTCGGCGGGAGCTTCAATCCCGCACACGGCGGGCACCGCCGGATCAGCCTGTTTGCGCGCGCCGCCCTGGGGCTGGACGAGGTCTGGTGGCTGGTTTCGCCGGGCAATCCGCTCAAACCGGCAGCCGGCATGGCGCCCTTGGCCGCACGGCTTGCTTCGGCGCGGGCGCAGGCCCGGCGCGCGCCGATCCGCCCGACCGGAATCGAGCGCGAATTGGGCACGGTCTATACCGCCGATACCCTGCGCGCGCTGGCGCGGCGCTATCCCAAGGCGCGCTTCGTCTGGCTGATGGGCAGCGATAATCTCGCCCAGTTTCACCGCTGGCGTAACTGGCGCGCGATCGCCCGTGCCATGCCGATTGCGGTTATTGCGCGTCCGGGCTATGAAGGTCCCGCCTTCGCGAGCCCCGCGATGGCCTGGCTCGGCCGTTACCGGCGCTCGAAGTCCAGTTTGCAACACCGGGCAGGATGGAGCGCACCCGCGCTGATACATTTGCGTTTCGATCCCGATC
>JAYSCF010000182.1:0-4301 GCA_041915005.1 Novosphingobium sp. | reverse complement strand
CCCACGGCTTTGCCGCGGCGCTGGAAGACAAGGGCGCGATCAAGAGCGGGCGCGGCGCCAACCTCGCCATTGTCACCGCCTATAACGACATGCTTTCGGCGCATCAGCCCTATGGCCGCTATCCCGAAGCGATGAAGCTTTACGCCCGCGAAGTCGGCGCAACGGCACAGGTTGCGGGCGGCGTCCCGGCGATGTGCGATGGCGTCACCCAGGGGCAGGACGGGATGGAACTGTCGCTGTTCAGCCGCGACGTGATCGCCCTCTCCGCTGCCGTCGCGATGAGCCACGCGATGTTCGACGGCATGGCTCTGCTCGGCATTTGCGACAAGATCGTGCCCGGGCTGGTGATCGGCGCGCTGCGCTTTGGCTATCTGCCCGCGATCTTCGTGCCGGGCGGGCCGATGCCCTCGGGCCTCGCCAACAAGGACAAGCAGAAGGTCCGCCAGCTCTATGCCGAGGGCAAGGCCACCCGCGCCGACCTGCTGGAAAGCGAAAGCGCCAGCTATCACTCGCCCGGCACCTGCACCTTCTATGGCACGGCCAATTCGAACCAGATGATGATGGAGCTGATGGGGCTGCACGTCCCCGGCGCCTCGTTCGTTCCGCCCAATACCCCGCTGCGCAGCCAGCTGACCCGCAAGGCCGTGCACCGGCTGGCCGAAATCGGCCGCGAAGGCACCGACTATCGCCCCATGGGCCGCGTGGTCGACGAAAAGGCGATCGTCAACGCCTGCGTCGGCCTGCTCTCCACCGGGGGATCGACCAACCACGCGATCCACCTGCCCGCCATGGCCCGGGCCGCCGGGATCAAGCTGGACTGGCAGGATCTGGACGAACTGTCGGCGGTGGTGCCGCTGCTGGCGCGGGTCTATCCCAATGGCGCGGGCGATGTGAACCATTTCCACGCCGCCGGCGGGATCGGCTTCGTCGTGCGCGAACTGCTCGATGCGGGCCTGGCCCACGAAGACGTGCTGACCGTCGCCACCGGCGGGATGCGCGCCTATGCCGACGAACCGTTCCTCGATGGCGATGCGCTGGGCTTCCGCCCGGCCCCGGCGGTCAGCGGCGATGATGCCATGCTGCGTCCCGTGGCCAGCGCCTTCATGCCCGATGGCGGGATGCGGCTGGTCCAGGGCAATCTGGGCCGCGCCACGTTCAAGACCAGCGCGGTCGATCAGGACCGCTGGACGATCGAAGCCCCGGTCCGGGTGTTCGACAGCCAGGAAGCGGTCCAGGCCGCGTTCAAGGCCGGCGAGCTGGAGCGCGACGTGATCGTCGTGGTGCGCTTCCAGGGCCCGCGCGCCAACGGCATGCCCGAACTGCACAAGCTGACCCCGCCGCTGGGCGTGCTTCAGGACAAGGGCTTCAAGGTAGCGCTGGTTACCGATGGGCGCATGTCGGGCGCATCGGGCAAGGTGCCCGCCGCGATCCACGTGACCCCCGAAGCGCTCGGCGGCGGTCCGCTGGCCTTCCTGGAGGACGGCGATGTCGTGCGCCTGTGCGCCCATGACGGCACGCTTGAGGTCAAGGCCGACCTGGCGGGCCGCACCGCGGCCACTCCGCCGGCGGGCGGCATGGGCATGGGCCGCGAACTGTTCGCCATGCTGCGCCGCCATGCCGATGGCGCCGAACAGGGCGGCTCGGCCATGCTGGCAGAGGCCGGGCTGTGAGCACCGAAATCGTCACGGTCGATATCGGCGGCACCCATGCGCGCTTTGCGCTGGCCGCCATTGCCGCCGCCGGCAGCATCCACACCAAGGATCACGCCAGCTTCCAGACCGCGTGGCAGGACTTTGCCCAGCAACAGGGTGGCACCCTGCCCCCGGCCGTGGCGATTGCCGTGGCCGGCCCGGTCGGCGGCGAAATGATCCGCTTCACCAACAACCCGTGGATCATCCGCCCGGCGCTGATCCCCGAAAAGCTGGGTGCGGCGCGCTATACCGTGGTCAACGATTTCGGCGCGGTCGGCCATGCCGTGGCCTGCGCCGACCAGAGCCACTTCATCCATCTGGCCGGCCCCGATGCCGATCTGCCGGCCAGCGGCACGATCAGCATCGTCGGCCCCGGCACGGGCCTGGGCGTGGCGCATGTCTGGCGCGACGGTGCGGGCGGCTACCGCGTTCAGGCGACCGAGGGGGGCCATATCGACTATGCCCCGCTCGACAGCATCGAGGATGCGATCCTGGCCCGGCTGCGCCAGCGCTACCGCCGCGTTTCGGTCGAACGCGTGGTGTCCGGCCCCGGCATCGTCGACATCTATGAAGCGCTCGCCGCAATGGAAGGCCGCGCGATCCAGAGCCTTGATGACCGCACGCTGTGGCAACTGGGCACCACCGGCGAAGACAGCCTCGCCGCAGCCGCGGTTGACCGGTTCTGCCTGTCGCTGGGCGCGATCGCGGGCGATATCGCGCTGGCGCAAGGCGCCTCGGGCGTGGTCATCGCCGGCGGGCTTGGCCTGCGCATTCGTGACACCCTGACCCGTTCGGGCTTTGCCAACCGCTTCACCGCCAAGGGGCGGTTCGAAGGCATGATGGCCAGCCTGCCCGTCAAACTCATCACCCATCCCCAGCCCGGCCTGTTCGGCGCCGCGGCCGCCTTTGCCAAGGAGCATCTCTCGTGAGCGCTATCGAAACCATCATGCGCACCGCCCCGGTCATTCCGGTGCTGGTGATCGACGACGTGGCCGATGCCGCCCCGATTGCCGAAGCCCTGGTCAAGGGCGGGCTGACCGTTCTTGAAGTCACGCTGCGCACGGCCTCGGCGCTTGACGTGATCCGCGAAATGAAGCGCGTGCCCGGCGCGATCGTCGGGGCGGGCACCGTGCTCAACGAATTCGCGCTGGAAGACGCGCTGGAAGCCGGCAGCGAATTCATCGTCTCGCCAGGTCTGACCGACAGCCTCGCCAAGGCTGCGATCGCGGCTAATGTGCCGTTCCTGCCGGGCATCGCCACCGCCTCTGACATCATGCGCGGGCTCGATCTCGGGCTCGACCGGTTCAAGTTCTTCCCGGCCGAAGCCAATGGCGGGATCCCCGCGCTCAAGGCGATCGCGGCCCCGTTCGGTTCGGTGCGCTTCTGCCCGACCGGCGGGATCACCGAAGCCAGCGCGCCCAGCTGGCTCGCGCTGGAAGCCGTGCTGTGCTGCGGCGGCAGCTGGATGGTCCCGCGCGGCAAGCCCGATCTGGCCGCGATCGAAGCGGCAGCACGCGCCGCATCCACGCTCGGCCAATGACCCTGCTCGCCCAGCTCGACGCGCGGCTGCAGGCCCTGCACGCGCGCACCGCCGAAACCCCGCTGTTCAACCCGGTGTTCCAGCTCGGGCTGGAACTGTCGCGGCAGATCGAAAGCGGGGCCCTGAGCCTGGGCGATGTGGCGAACCTGGTCGCCGAACTGGAATGCGAAGGGCTGCAGGCCCGCGCCGCCCGCCTGCACGGGCTGGTCGCCCCGCTGGATCCGGCCGCCAACGACACCCGCCTGGCAGAACTGGCCACGGCGGATGACTTTGCCCGGTTTGCCGCCAAGTGGCGCAAGCCGCTGGTCCACGTGGTGTTCACCGCGCACCCCACGTTCCTGCTGACCCAGAGCCAGTCGGCCGCGGTCGCCGGCGCGGCATCGAGCGGCGAAATCGGCGCCCAGACCGCCTGCACCGCGCCGCATCCGCGCGATACCATCACGCTCGATACCGAACATGCCGCCGCGATGGCGGCAATCGCCCGCGCCCAGGGCGCGCGTGATCGGATCAACCGCACGCTGCTGGCCCGCGCCCGCGCGCAGTGGCCCGCCGAATGGCGCCGCCTGGCCCCGATGCCGCTGCGCTTCGCCTCGTGGGTCGGCTATGACATGGACGGGCGCACCGACATTTCGTGGAACACCTCGCTGCGCTACCGGCTGTCGGAAAAGGCCGAGCGGCTGGCCGGCTATGCCGCGCAGCTGAGCGCTGCCGCGCCCGAACTGTCGGCCCGGCTGGCGCGGGCCGGCGCCTATGCCGCGGACATGGCCGGGCGCTTTGCCGCAGACCTGTCTGCCCCCGCCGATCTTTCGGCCGCCGCCAATGCGCTGACCGCCGACCATGCCGACAAGCTCACCAGCCTGTCGGGCGTGATCACCGAAATCGAGGCCGAGGCCGCCCGCGCCGATGATGATACGGCCGAAGTGCTGCTGACCGTGGCCGCCGCGATGCGCGCCGATGGGCTGGGCATGGGCTGGATCCATTTCCGGGTCAATTCGTCCCAGCTCCAGAACGCGATCCGGCGCCGGATCGATCCCACCGGCACGCTCGATCTGGCCAGCCAGGCCGCGCTG
>JAYSCF010000181.1:0-4371 GCA_041915005.1 Novosphingobium sp. | reverse complement strand
GATCGGGGCCTGCGGGTGGAATGAACTGCTGGCCGGCGATCAGGCCAAGGCGCTGGACTTCTATACCCGCCTGTTCGGCTGGACCCTGCCCGAAGGCATGCCGATGGGCGATCTTGGCACCTATCAGTTCATCGCCCACGATGATGTGCCGATCGGCGCAGTCGTGCAGCGCCAGCCGCAGATTGCCACCCCGCCGGGCTGGAACCATTATTTCCGGGTCGGCAGCATCACCGCCGCCGAGCGCGAAATCACCGCGCGCGGCGGAACGATCATCACCGGGCCGCATCCCGTCCCCGGCGATGACTGGATCATCCAGGCCACCGATCCGCAGGGCACCTTCTTCTGCCTGGTCGGCGCGAAGGGCGATTGAGGGCATGCTCGCGCTCTATGGCCACCCGTTCTCGTCCTACACGTGGAAGGCGCTGATCGCGCTTTACGCCAATGCCACCCCGTTCGAATTTCGCATGGTCGACCCCGATCATGCCGAAAACGCCGCCTTCGTTGCCGGTGCCAGCCCGCTGGGCAAGTTCCCGGTGCTGCGCGATGGGGACCACACCCTGTTCGAGGCAACCACGATCATCGAACATCTCGCGCTTCACCACCCCGGCCCCGCCCCGCTGCTGCCCGCCGATCCAGCCGCTGCGATCGAGGTGCGCATGCTTGACCGGGTGTTCGACAACTATGTGATGGGCCCGATGCAGGCGATCGTGGGCGAACATATCCGTGCGCCCGGAAATCCCAATCCGGTGGTCGAAGGCCATGCCCGCGGCCAGTTGGACCGGGCCTATCGCTGGGTCGATGCCTGGCTTGGCGAGAATAAGGACGCGGCCTCGCCCGGCAGCGCGATCACGCTGGTCGAATGCGCGGCCGCCCCGGCGCTGTTCTATGCCGACTGGGTATATCCGATCCCGATGGAGTTGGACCGCCTGCGCCAGTGGCGCGCCCATCTTCTGGCCCTGCCCGCGGTTGCCCGTTGCATCGACGAGGCACGGCCCTATCGTGGGTTCTTTCCGCTCGGCGCGCCCGACCGGGATTGAGAACAAGAAACAGGATTGGATGCCCGATGTATGAATTGTCCGTGACCCGCCTGATTGATGCAGCGCCCGACAAGGTCTGGGACGTGCTGGTCAATCGCACCGGCGAATGGTGGTGCCCCAAGCCGTGGCGCGCCGAAGTCGCGCGGATGGACCGCAAGGCGGGCGGGGTGTCGGAAATCGTAATGTATGGCCCCGATGGTGAAGTGAACCGCCACCCCGGCTTCGTCCTCGCCTGGGACGAAGGCCGCCGGTTTGCGATCACCGATGCGATCGAAGGCGATCTCCAGCCCTCGGGCCCGTTCATGCTGGGCATCTGGGAAGTGGCCGCCGAAGGCAGCGGCACGCGCTATACCGGGCGCGCCCGGCACTGGTCCGCCGATGCCCACGCCCAGCACCGCGACATGGGCTTCGAAGCTGGCTGGGGCGTGGTTGCCGACCAGCTCAAAGCCCTGTGCGAAGCCTGAACCCTCAGACGAAAGCCGCCGCTTTCCTGAGCAACTGATAGGCTTCGACCACGGCCTGTAGGCGTTTTTCGCTCGACCGGTCGCCGCCGTTGCGATCGGGATGAAGTGCGTGGACCAGCTCGGTATAGCGGCGGCGCAACTGGGTGCGATCGGCGTCGAGCGCCAGCCCCAGCACCTCAAGCGCGCGGCGCTCGTCCGGGGTCACGGCGCGGCCATCCTTGCGCTCGGCCGGGCGGCGCATCCGCGCGCGGGCGCTGATCGCCTCAAGCGGATCCTTGAAATCGCCCCAGCGCGGCGCGGCATCGATCCCGGCCGTGGGCGAAAAGGCCCGGGTTTCTCGTTCCCAGCCGTGGATCGGGCTTTGCGCGCGCATGATTTCTTCCGGGCTCATGCCGTCGAACCAGTCATAGCCGGCATTGAACTGGCGGATGTGTTCAAGGCAGAACCAGCGATAGTCGCCCGGTCCGTCAAAGCTCGGCGTGCGCAGGCCCGGTGCGCGAAATTCGCCCGCTTCGATACAGCCCGGCGCGTCGCAGCCGCGCCCCGTGCCGCCCACCCGGCCATGAAATCGATCCTGCCTCACGCGCTCGTCCAAGTTGTCAGAGCGCTTCCACATGGCGATTGATGCGTTAGAAGGGAAGCCATGAAAGGCCCTCTCGCTCTCGAAATCGAAGCGCTGCTCAGCGCAGCCCTCGCCCCCACCCACCTTGCGGTGATCAATGACAGCGCCCACCACCATGGCCACGCCGGGCACGATGGATCGGGCGAATCGCACTTCACGGTCGAAATCGAAAGCGCGGCCTTTGCCGGGCAGAACCGGCTTGCCCGCCAGCGCATGGTGATCGCGGCGCTGGGCGATATTCCCGGCCAGCGAGTCCACGCGCTGGCAATCAAGGCGCGGGCGCCCGGGGAATGAGCAGCGCGATCCTCGCCGCGATCCGCCCGGTCGCTCACGACCTTGGCGGGATGATGGTACGCCGCGTACTGCCATCGCGTGATGCGGGGATGGTTGGCCCGTTCATCTTCGTCGACCAGTTCGGCCCGGCCGAATTGCCGGCTGACCGGGCGATGGACATCGCCCCGCACCCGCATATCGGGATTTCAACCGTGACCTGGCTGTTCGACGGCGCGATCCACCACCGCGACAGCCTGGGCAGCAGCGCGATCCTCCAGCCGGGCCAGGTCGGGCTGATGACCGCCGGGCGCGGCATCACCCATTCCGAACGCTCGCCAGATAGCCTGCGCGGCCAGCCGCAGCGGATCTACGGGATGCAGACCTGGATCGCCCTGCCCGATGACCTGGAAGAGATGGCCCCGGCCTTCGAATTGCAGACCGACCTGCCGGTGATCGAGGGAAATGGCGCCCGCGCCACGGTGATCATGGGCACGCTGTGGGGCAAACCGCGCCGACCACCTGCCATGCCCCCACGATCTATGCCGAAATCGTGCTCGAGCCCGGCGGCTCGATCCCGATCGATCCCGATGCGCTTGAACGCGGCGTGATGCTGGTGGGTGGCGGCGCGCAGCTTGATGGCGAGCCGCTGGTGCTGTTCGGGCTGCACCTGCTTGATGCCGGGCGGCAGGTAAGGCTGACTTCGGACCACGGCGCGCGGCTGATGCTGCTGGGCGGCCAGCCGTTCTATACCCCGCGCTACCTGTGGTGGAACTTCGTGTCCTCGTCGCAAGAGCGCATCCGCCAGGCCCATGCCGACTGGCGCGAGGGGCGCTTCCCGCCAGTTCCCGGCGATACGGACACCTGAACACACAAAACAACAAAACAACGGAGGATGAGGATGAGCTTTGCAGGACAGACCGCGTGGATCACGGGGGCATCATCGGGGATCGGGGCCGCGCTGGCGCGCGCGCTCGACAAGGCCGGGGCCCGGCTGGTGCTGTCGGGCCGCAATCTCGCCGCGCTGGAGGATGTCGCCGCGGGATGCCGCGACGCTCTGGTCCTGCCGTTTGAAACCACCGATCACGCCGCCATCGCTCCGGCCGTGGCCAAGGCGTGGGACTGGTCGGGCGGGATCGACCTGCTGGTCAACAATGCCGGGATCTCGCAGCGCAGCCTCGCGGTCGATACCGATTACAGTGTCTATGACCGGATCATCGGGGTCGATCTGCTCGCCCCGATCGAACTGACCCAGGCCGTGCTGCCGCGCATGGCGGCGCGCGGGACTGGCCGGATCGCGATGATTTCGTCGATCGCGGGCAAGGTCGGTGTGCCGATGCGCACAGCCTATTGCGCGGCAAAGTTCGGCCTCGCCGGCTATGCCGATGCGCTGCGCGCCGAAGTGGCCCACCTCGGGATCAAGGTTCACAACATCTACCCCGGCTCGATCCGCACCGGGGTCTCGCGCAATGCCTTGACGGCTGACGGTTCGGCCCGCGGCATCAGCGACAAGGCGATCGAGAACGGGATCGATCCCAATGTGGCCGCCCAGGCCATGCTTGATGCCATGGCCGCCGACCAGCGCGAAATCATCGTGGCTGTAGGCGGTGAGGAAAAGATGGGCGAACTGCGCCGCACCCCCGATGCCCTGCTCGATCAGGTCGCGGCGATGATGGCCGCAGGCTATGCCGAAAAGATGAAGGCCGAAGGATGATCCCGCTCCCCCAGCAACGCATCGCCCTGGCCAATGGCATCGAACTCGACGTGGTCGACATCGGCGACGACGCGCTGGCAGATCTGGGCGAAGCCTATTTCCGCCTGAAGCGCTTCTCTGACGGCGCCGTGCTGCTTGGCCGCCTGCGTGAAAGCCGAAAGAACCCGCTTCTCGATGCCGCCTGGGCGCGGCTGGCCGCCGCCGCCGGAGAATTCGCCGCCGTGCAACGGTGGCTCGCCGCCACCGAGCCGCGTGATCCTTCCT
>JAYSCF010000180.1:0-4394 GCA_041915005.1 Novosphingobium sp. | reverse complement strand
GCAAGGGCTTGCGCCTGGTCGGTCATCCCGCCAGCGCCTCGGCATCGAGGGCATAGAGCAGGCCGGCCCCGGCGGTTGCCGCGGCCTTCAGTCCCTGGGCCTCGGGCACAAGGTGTTCGTTGAAGTAGCGGGCCATCACCTGCTTGGCCGGCGCCGCGGTGCTGCCTTCCGCGGCCAGCGCGCGGGCCTGGCGCAGCAATTGCCAGCCCGCCACTGCCACCGAACACATTGTGCAGAACGGCACGCTGCCGGCCAGCTTGTCATCCAGGCTGGCGTCGCGCGCCATCCATTCGGCGATGGCGATGCAGTCCTGCGCGAGGGCGGCGAGCGGCGTGTCCGCGCCCGCCTCGCGCGCGACATCGCCGAGCAGCGCGGTCAGCACGGCGCCGTTTTCGTAGCCGAGCTTGCGGGTAACGAGGTCGGCCGCCTGGATGCCGTTGGTGCCTTCATAGATCGGCGTGATGCGGGCATCGCGGTAATGCTGGGCGGCGCCGGTTTCCTCGATGAAGCCCATGCCGCCGTGGATCTGCACGCCCAGGCTTGCCACTTCGCAGCCGATGTCGGTGCCCCAGGCCTTGATCATCGGCACCAGGCAATCGGCTCGCTCGCCCGCGCCGGCGATCCCGAGCGTGGCGCGATCGACCATGCCGGCAGTGTAGTAGAGCAGCGCCCGCGCACCTTCGGTCAGCGCGCGCATCCGCAGCAGCATCCGCCGCACGTCGGGATGTTCGACGATCGCAACCGATGCCTTGCTGGCAGCCCCGGCGCGGGCCG
The DNA here is from genome assembly GCA_041915005.1 of Novosphingobium sp. GTDB lineage: Bacteria > Pseudomonadota > Alphaproteobacteria > Sphingomonadales > Sphingomonadaceae > Novosphingobium. The sequence goes on along the minus strand of JAYSCF010000180.1, from coordinate 3,620 downwards.
ATTGCACGCGTTCGCGGGCATAATATTGTGCCTGCTGGAGCGCGCGCTCGGCAATCTGCACGCCCTGGTTGCCGACATTGATCCGGGCCGAGTTCATCATCGTGAACATGGCCTTGAGGCCGCCGTTCTCGTGCCCGATCAGTTCACCGATGCATTCGTCATTGTCGCCAAAGCTCATCACGCAGGTCGGTGACGCCATGATCCCGAGCTTGTGTTCGAGGCTGACCACGCGCACGTCGTTGCGCGGGCCCAGGCTGCCATCGGCGGCAACGTGATACTTGGGAACGATGAACAGGCTGATCCCGCGGCTGCCTTCGGGCGCACCCGGGGTCCGCGCGAGGACGAGGTGGACGATGTTGCCGGTAAAGTCGTGCTCGCCCCAGGTGATGAAGATCTTGGTGCCCTTGATCCGATAGCGCCCGGCATGTTCGCCGTCCGTGATCGGCACGGCGGTGGTGCGCAGCGCGCCCACATCCGATCCGGCCTGGGGTTCGGTCAGGTTCATCGTGCCCGACCATTCGCCGCTGATCAGGCGCGGCAGGAACAGATCCTGCTGGGCGGGGCTGCCGTGGTGGGCGATCGCCTCGATCGCGCCGACGGTCAGCATCGGTAGCAGGCCAAAGGCCATGTTCGCCGTGCCAAGGTTCTCGATCACATTGGCGGCGAGGGTAAAGGGCAGGCCCTGTCCGCCAAAGCGTTCATCGCCCGCGATCGCGTTCCAGCCCTGCTCGACATAGGCGCGGTAGGCCGCTTCGAACCCATCGGGCAGCGTGACCCGGCCATTGGCCAGTACCGCGCCTTCAAGATCACCCGGGCGATTGAGCGGGGCCCATTCGCCGGCGGCGAATCCGCCAATGCCTTCGACGATCGCCTCGACCATGTCGGGACTGGCAGCGGCAAAGCGCGGGTGGGCGGCGATCTCCTCAATCCCCGCGTTGATGCGGATGGCAAGAACCTGATCGGCGGTGGCGGCGGTGAATTCCATGCGTTCCCTCGCGCTTTTCCTTGGCTTTCCTGACCTTCGCCTATAGCGCAGGCGTGATGAGCGACAAGCCGCAAGCCACCCGCACCATCGCTGCCGACGCCGCGGGAATCGCCGAGGCGGCGCAGGCGCTGCGCTCCGGCGGCCTGGTCGCCGTGCCGACCGAGACGGTCTATGGCCTGGCGGCGCGCGCCGACAGCGTCGATGCCGTAGCGGCAATTTACCGCGCCAAGGGTCGGCCCGATTTCAACCCCCTGATCGTCCATGTCGCCGACCTTGCCCAGGCCGAGGCGATTGCGCACTTCGGCGAACCTGCAAAAAAATTGGCGGCGGCGTTCTGGCCGGGCGCGCTGACCCTGGTGGTGCCGCTGCGCGAGCATGCGCGAATCGCCCCGGCGGTGACCGCGGGGCTGCCGACCGTGGCCCTGCGCTGCCCGGCCCATCCGGCGATGCACGCGGTGCTGGAACAGAGCGGGCTGGCGCTGGCGGCGCCTTCGGCCAATCGCAGCGGCGGGGTCAGCCCGACCCGGGCGGACCATGTCGTTGCCTCGCTCGGCGGGCGGATTGCACTGGTGCTTGATGGCGGCAGCTGCGCAGCGGGGATCGAAAGCACGATTATCGCGCTGCGCGATGGTGGCGGCTGGCAGGTGCTGCGCCCAGGGCCGATCACGCGCGACCAGATTGCCGCAGTGCTCGGCCCCGAGATGGACGGGACGCTGCACGGGATCGAGGCCCCGGGCCAGCTTGCCAGTCACTATGCCCCGGGCAAGCCGGTGCGCCTCAATGCGGCGCAGGCCGAGGAAGATGAATTCCTGATCGGTTTCGGTGCGCTGGCGGGCGACGCCTGTCTCTCGCCGAGCGGTGATCTCGCCGAAGCGGCGGCGCGGCTGTACGAATGCCTGCACCTTGCCGCAGCGGCCCCGCAGCCAAGGATTGCCGTGGCGCCGGTGCCCGATGCCGGGATCGGAGCGGCGATCAATGACCGCCTCGGCCGCGCCGCGGTTTAGGGAGTCTTCGGGGCTTCAGGCGCGCCCTTGGCTTCGGCCTGGGCGGCGGTTTCGCAAACCAGCTTGCCCGATCCCATCGCGCTGACCGTGCAGCGTGCCCGGCCCTTTACCGTCACCGTGCCAGAGCCAAGGATGTCGGCCTTGACCTCGCCATCAGAGGTGAAGGCTGCCCCGCCTGATCCGGCGATGGTGATCTTGGCCTTGTCGACCTTGACCGCGTCAAGCTGCGCAGAGCCGCTGCCGAGGATCGTCAGATCAAGCGTGCCCACAGTGCCGGCGGCACGGAAGCTGCCGGATCCTGGCAGGGTCACGTCAAGCTTGCTGCCTGATACGCTGCCGGCCTCGATCTGGCCCGAGCCGGCAACCGTCACTTCGGCTTCGGGGGCAAGCGCTGCGGCGGTGATTTTGCCCGATCCCAGCATGTTGAGCTTGCGCGGGGCCGGCATGGTCACGTGGACCACGACCACCTGATCGCCCGTCAGCCCGGTCTTGCCTTCGCGCAGGATCGCCAGCGATCCGTCCTTGAGCGAGAACCGCATGTGCTCGGCGGCGGCGGGGTCGCCATCAACGGTGATCGCCAGCTTATCGCCGCTGGTCACTTCAACCCGGTCTGGGCCGAGCAGGACGATTTCATCGGGCGCTTTGCCCGTGAGGTCGAGTTCGGACAGGCGCTTGCCCTTGTCGCCGTTGAGCGTGATGTTCGCGCCGTCGCAGCCCGCCGCGCCGACGGCAAGGGACACGGCGATGATCGGTGCGAAAGCGCGCATGATCCTGCCCAGGTGCATACCGAAGACTCCTGCAATGTGTGTTATCGTAATAATACAGCATAGCAGGACGTGCAAGAGGGCAATGAAAAAGGGCCGCCCCTTGCGGGACGGCCCTGTTCAGCGCCAGGTGGCTGCGTGGATCAGGCCGTGGCCGCTTCCGCGTAGTACTTGGGCGCATATTCGTTGAGGATCGCGAGGATCTTCTTCAGCGCAGCCGGTTCGTCGGTCTTTTCCATCGCGGCGAGTTCGCGCGCGAGTCGCGACGAGGCGGCTTCGAAGATCTGGCGCTCCGAATAGGACTGCTCGGGCTGGTCATCAGCGCGGAACAGATCGCGGGTCACCTCGGCGATCGAGATCAGATCGCCCGAGTTGATCTTGGCTTCGTATTCCTGGGCGCGGCGCGACCACATGGTGCGCTTGACCTTGGGCTTGCCCTTCAGCGTATCGAGCGCTTCGCGCAGCGTCTTGTCCGAGGCCAGCTTGCGCATCCCGATCGCTTCGACCTTGTTGGTCGGCACGCGCAGGGTCATGCGTTCCTTTTCAAAGCGCAGGACATAGAGTTCAAGCTTCATGCCGGCGATTTCCTGCTCAAGCAGTTCCATCACCCGGCCAACACCGTGCTTGGGATAAACGACGTAGTCACCAACATCGAAGGGGTGAGCCTTGGCCACCATGTAACGTCCTTTCATTCGCCAGGACCGGCGCCGTGGCGCCAGTTACCGGTGATGTTTGCGGGGGACCAGTGGGCTATAGCCCTTGCGACCCGGTCCGATGTCCCCATCAACCGATCAGAATTGTCCTGCCTTTCATGATCGTCGGCTGCGAAAGGGGCGCGAAAGCCCCGGCAGTCGCGGATTATATAAC
>JAYSCF010000179.1:0-4409 GCA_041915005.1 Novosphingobium sp. | reverse complement strand
GATGGCACGCGTGAACAAATATGTGGCGCATAAAGTCAAGATTTAATCGCTGAATTAACGCATCCGCCAGCACTCGTCCAGCGACCCATGCAACTTTGAATGCTTTTGAAGGGCTGTCGCTGACGACGATCAAATCGCCATCAAGGCGATGATATAGATGGAGGAAAACAATGAGAGGGAAGCTTCTTGCCGGCGTCGCCGGCATGCTGTTCGCGCCCGCGTTCGCCGCTCCGGCCTATGCGCAGGACACCACCGCCCAGCAGCCCAGCGGCGGCCTTGAGGAAATCGTGGTCACGGCCCAGCGCCGCGCCGAAAACCTCCAGAACGTTCCGATCGCGATCACCGCGGCAAGCGGCGAAGCCCTGGCGACCGCGCGGGTCGAGAACATCTCGAACATCCAGGCGGTCAGCCCCTCGATCACCTTCCGCGCCACCAACATTTCCAGCTCGACCGCCAATGTCATCATCCGCGGCCTCGGCACCACCGGCAACAGCCGCAGCTTCGAAGGCTCGGTCGGCGTGTTCATCGATGGGGTCTATCGCACCCGCGCGGCAGCCGCGCTGCAGAACTTCCTCGATATCGACAGCCTCCAGGTGTTGCGTGGCCCGCAGGGCACGCTGTTCGGCAAGAACACCACCGCTGGCGCGCTGCTGCTGGCCTCGGTCAAGCCCTCGCTCAACGAAGCCAGCGGCCTGTTCGAAGCGACCTATGGCAACTACAATTCGCTGCTGGTTCGCGCTGCGGGCAACGTGCCGCTGTCGGACACCGCGGCATTCCGCCTGGCGGGCGTCGTTTCGACCCGTGACGGCTTCTACACCGACGCCACCACCGGGGCGAACCTCAACAACGACAAGACCCGCGCGGTCAAGGGCCAGCTGCTGGTCGAGCCGGGCACCGGCCTGTCGATCCGCCTGATCGGCGACTATTCGTTCAGCAAGGGCAACTGCTGCTACGCCACGTCGAGCTTCCAGGCCGGGCCGACCCAGCCGCTGATCGACGCGCTGACGCTGGCGGGCGGGCGCACGGTGCCTTCGGCCAATCCGTCGGACTGGCAGCAGACGCTGAACGGCAATGGCAAGCAGACCATCGAAGACTATGGCGCGACCCTGCAGATCGAAGCCGAAATCGGGGCTGGCACGCTCAAGTCGGTGACCGCGGCGCGCAAGTTCAACCTGACCCAGCGCGATATGGACCCTGATTTTTCGGGCGCCGACATCTTCCGCTACAACGAAAGCTTCGACAGCCGCTTCCTGTCGCAGGAACTGACCTACAACACCAAGATCGAAGCGCTCAACGCCGATGCGGTGTTCGGGGCCTTCGTTTCGGACGAAAAGCTGGCCATGGGCCGCGAAATGCCCTGGGCCAGCCAGGCGCAGGCTTTCTGGAACGCGGCTTTCGCGCCCTATCCGGCGGGAACGGTCAGCGCGCCGGCCGGTCCGTGGGACAAGGAAGACATGCACGGCAAGGCCCGGTCCTATGCCGGTTTTGCCCATCTCGACTTTGCGGTGGGGGACAAGCTCAACGTGATCACGGGGCTGCGCTATTCGGTTGAAAAGAAGCAGGGCAGCTTCCGCTTCCTGTACTTCAGCCCGGCGGCCAACGATCCGTTCCGCGTGCTCGGCGTGTCGCCGGGGCCGGCCTATGACAAGAGCATCACCAACAAGGCGGTGAGCGGGACGTTCGGCCTGCAGTATCGCCCGGTTGACGATGTGATGCTCTATGCCACCTACAACCGCGGCTTCAAGGCTGGCGGCGTCAACATCGACGCCAATGCCGGCGGGACGCGGGCGAACAACCCGGCCGAAGTCGCCGGCGGCGTTCCGCTCGATCCGGCCTACAAGCCGGAAAAGGTCAACGCCTATGAACTGGGTGCCAAGTTCCAGTATCTGGACCGCCGTGCCCGCACCAACATCGCGTTCTTCTATTACGACCTGTCCGATCTGCAGATCGCGCAGTTCGTGGGCCTGCGCTTCACCGTGCTCAACGCCAAGAAGGCGACCGACTATGGCATGGAAATCGAAAACCTGTTCCAGCTCAACGATGCGCTGACGCTGGGGATCGACGGCACCTGGGTGCCGCATGCCAAGTACGGGGTTGATGCCACCATCGATCCGGCCCTGTCGGGATCGCGCTTCCGTTTCGCGCCGAAGCTTTCGGCCAACGTGTCGCTCAACCTCGACACGCCGGTGAACGATGCGGTCAACCTGGTTGGCCGGGTGCAGTATCAGTACACCAGCAGCCAGAACATCAGCTCGGCCAGCAGCGCCGTGCAGGGCTCGCTCAGCCTGGTCAACGCCAACCTTGGCGTGAAGCTGCCCGTCAGCAACCTGCTGGTCGAAGGCTGGGTGCAGAACCTGTTCGACGAAACCTACTTTACCCAGGCCTTCCCGACCCCGCTGCAGACGGGTGACCAGAACGGCTATCTGGGCGCCCCGCGCACTTACGGCGTGCGGCTGCGCATCGGCTTCTAAAGCGCGATCCGCTCAAAACAGGAAAGGGGCTGTCACCTTGCGGTGGCAGCCCCTTTCGTTTGGCGTTTCGGCGTATGGCGGGATCAGACCGCTTCGAGCGCGTAGCCGGCTGAACGCACCGTGCGCACCGGATCGGCCGCGCCGGGCAGTTCGATCCCCTTGCGCAGGCGGCGAATGTGGACGTCGACCGTGCGCAGTTCGATGTCGCTGTCGGTGCCCCAGACCGCGTCGAGCAATTGCCCGCGCGAGAACACCCGGCCGGGATGTTCCATGAAGAACTTGAGCAGGCGGAACTCGGTCGGGCCTAGGCCCAGCACCTGCCCGCGGCGCAGCACCTTGTGCGCGGTGGCATCGAGCGAGAGATCGCCCACGGTCAGCGTTTCACCGGCGAGGGCAGGGCGGATCCGGCGCATGATCGCATTGACCCGCGCCACCAGTTCGCGCGGGGAAAACGGCTTGGTGACATAGTCATCGGCCCCGGTATCGAGCCCGCGGATCTTGTCATCCTCGGCCCCGCGCGCGGTCAGCATCACGATCGGCACATGGGCCGTGGCCTTGTCGCGGCGCAGGCGGCGGCAGACCTCGATCCCGCTGGTCCCCTCGATCATCCAGTCGAGCACGACCAGATCGGGCACCTCTTCCTGGGCCAGCAAAAGCGCCTCGTCCCCGTCAGGGGTGGCAGTGACGGTGTAACCCTCGGCCTTGAAACGGAATTCGAGCAATTCGGCGAGCGCTGGATCATCCTCGACCAGCAGCAGGCGGGGTGACGTCATGGTGTCAGGCTCCGGTGCGATCTTCCTTGTCGGTCAGATAGTCGCCGGTGGCGGCGTAATAGACCATCTCGGCGACATTGGTGGCGTGATCGCCGATCCGTTCGATGTTGCGCGCGACGAACAGCAATTGCGCCGCGCTGCTGATCGAAGCGGGGTTTTCCATCATGTGGCTGACCAGGTTGCGGAAGATGCTTTCATAGAAGGCATCGACCTTGTCATCGCGGGCGACGACTTCGGCGGCGAGTTCGGCATCGCGCGCGGCATGGGCGGTCAGCACGTCGTGGACCATTTCGCTGGCCAGTTCGGCCATCGCCGGGATCAGGGTGAGGGGTTCGAACTGGCGGCGGTTCGACACCTTGTTGGTGCTCTTGGCGATGTTCTTGGCATAATCGCCAATGCGTTCGAGCACCCCGGCGATCTTCAGCGCCGAGATCACTTCGCGCAGGTCATCGGCCATCGGCGCGCGCAGGGCGATGATCCGCACGGCCAGCTTGTCGATTTCGGCTTCGAGCGAGTCGATCCGCTTGTCGCGTTCGACCACGGTCTTTGCCGCCTCGCGGTCCCCGCGGACCAGCGCGTTCATCGCTTCGCCGATCGAGACTTCGGCCAGCCCGCCCATTTCGGCGATCAGCCCGCGCAGGCGCGTGATGTCCTCGTCGAAAGCCTTGACAGTATGTTCGTGTGCCATGCGAAGTCCTAACCGTAACGTCCGGTGATGTAATCTTTTGTCCGCTCTTCACGCGGATTGGTGAAGATGTCGGACGTCTTGCCGTATTCGACCATCTTGCCAAGATGGAAGAAGGCCGTGCGCTGCGAAACGCGGGCCGCCTGCTGCATCGAGTGGGTGACGATGACGATCGCATAGCGGCCGCGCAGTTCGTCGATCAGTTCCTCGATCTTGGCCGTGGCGATCGGATCGAGCGCCGAGCAGGGTTCGTCCATCAGGATCACTTCGGGTTCGACCGCGATGGCGCGGGCGATGCACAGGCGCTGCTGCTGGCCGCCCGAAAGCGCGGTGCCGCTGTCGGCCAGGCGATCCTTGACTTCTTCCCACAGGCCAGCGCGGCGCAGCGCGCGTTCGACGATCCCGTCCAGTTCGCCCTTGCTGGCGGCCAGGCCGTGGATGCGCGGGCCATAGGCGACGTTTTCATAGATCGACTTGGGG
>JAYSCF010000178.1:0-4430 GCA_041915005.1 Novosphingobium sp. | reverse complement strand
GGACGTGCGACAGGCACTTGAGGAGCGTCGCGCGTTCGATAGTGGCCTTCATGGTCAGCTCTTGTCCCCTGGGGCGCGGCGATGGGTCCGAAGCGGAATCACCGCGGCGCGCTGGCAGATTTCAGTCCAACTTCCTTAAAGCAGCGCCGCCAGCGGGCAAGGCTGGCGGCGTGCGAAGCGGGCTAATCTGGGGATAAATTCACCTGCTTGCGCAGCAATGCTGACACAAGCTCGGCAAATTCCGGGTCACGAAATCATCGCCATCCCGCCATTGACGTGGAGCGTCTGCCCGGTGACGTAACCGGCTTCCTTGCTGGCGAGATAGGCCACGGCCGCGCCGATGTCCTCGCCCTCGCCCATCCGGCCCATCGGGATGCGCGCGTTGAGCGCGTCCTTCTGGGCATCGGGCAGCACGTCGGTCATCGCGGTGCGGATGAAGCCGGGGGCCACGCAGTTCACGGTGATCCCGCGGCTGGCAACTTCCTGCCCGAGCGACTTCGAGAGGCCGACCAGGCCGGCCTTGGCGGCGGCATAGTTGACCTGGCCGGGGTTCCCGGTGGCGCCAACCACCGAAGTCACGGTGATGATCCGCCCGTGGCGGGCCTTCATCATCGGCTTGGTGGCAGCGCGCATCAGGCGAAACGCGGCTTCAAGGTTGACCTTGATGACCGCGTCCCATTCCTCGTCCTTCATGCGCATCGCGAGGTTGTCGCGCGTGATCCCGGCGTTGTTCACCAGGATGTCGATCTTGCCGAGGGTGTCGACCGTGGCGGGGACCAGCTGTTCGACCTGTTCGGTGTTCGAAAGATCGCAGGTGATCTCGACATGGTCGTGGCCATAGGTGTCGTTCAGCTCTTCGCGGAACGCGCGCAGCTTGGCCGGGTTGGTGCCCGACAGTGCAAGACGCGCGCCCTGACGCGCCAGCGCGTGGCTGATCGCCGAGCCGATGCCACCAGCCGCGCCCGTGACGAGGGCGGTCATTCCGGTAAGGTCAAACAGACGGTTTTCCATGGCTTCAGAGTTCCTTGATGAGGGCTTCGATGTCGGCCATCGTGACCACGCTGGTAACGGTTACGTCATTGACGGTGCGACCGATCATCGGCCCCAGCACCTTGCCGCCCAGTTCGACGAAGGTGTCGACCCCGGCGGCCTGCATCGCGATCACGCTTTCGCGCCAGCGCACGCGGCCGCAGACCTGTTCGACCAGCAGGCGCTGGACTTCGGCGGGATCGGTCACCACCGCGGCGGTGACATTGGCAAACAGCGGCACGCGCAGGCTGCCCGGCGCGGTCTGCGCCAGGGCTGCGGCCATCGCATCGGCGGCGGGCTGCATCAGCGGGCAATGGAACGGCGCGGAAACCGGCAGCGCCACCCCGCGCTTGATCCCGTGATCCTTGACCAGCGCAATCGCCCGCTCGATCGCGGCCTTGTGCCCCGACAGCACGACCTGCCCGGGATCATTGTCATTGGCGACGGTGCAGACTTCGCCTTCGGCGGCGGCATCGGCCAGGGCCTGCGCCTTGTCGATATCGGCGCCGAGCAGCGCGCACATCGCGCCCACGCCCACCGGCACGGCAGCCTGCATCGCCTGGCCGCGCAGCTTGAGCAGCCGCGCCGTATCGGCCAGCGAAAAGGCCCCGGCAGCGCACAGCGCGGTATATTCGCCGAGGCTATGGCCGGCGACGAAATCGGCCTTGTCGGCCAGATTGATCCCGCCTTCCTGTTCCAGCACGCGCAGCGTGGCGATAGCATTGGCCATGATCGCGGGCTGGGCGTTTTCGGTCAGGGTCAGCGCGTCTTCCGGCCCATCGCGCATGATCGCCGAGAGCTTCTGCCCCAGCGCATCGTCGACTTCCTCGAACACCGCGCGGGCAACCGCACTGGCCTCGGCAAGGTCCACGCCCATGCCAACCTTCTGGCTGCCCTGCCCCGGAAACACGAATGCGCGCATAACAATTCCTCCTGTCGGCGCGCGGTTATTCCCCCGCGCGCGCCCCCGCAAGCCCGAACGGCACGATCCTGTTGGCAACGTCATGGCCGATATCGGCCGATCCCAGGAACGGAATGGCGTGGCGATCGCACCAGTGGCGGGCGATTTCAGTGGCCGTGGCGCCGAATGGGCGATCGTTCTCGGGCACGTCGCCCACCCGCCCCAGCCGCAGCCCGGCGATCCCGCCGAGATGGGCGGTCAGATGGAAGAACAGCCGGTCAACCGCATAGAGGTATTCGCTCACCTCCTCGATCAGCACCACGTGCCCGGCCAGCCCCGGCATCAGCGGCGTGCCGCACAGCATCGCCAGGGTCATCAGGTTGAAGGCGGCCACCGGATGGCTCCCATCCAGCGAAGGCTCCACCCCGGCATGGTCCCCGGCCAGGTAGGCCAGCGTGCGGCGCACCGGCGCCTCACCGCCCACGCGGCGGATGTCGGCGGGCATCGGCGCATGGACCTGCCGCCCGATCCGCGCGCGGTAGAGCGCGCCCAGCATCGTCCCGGCATCCGAATAGCCGAGATAGGTCTTGGCCGAAGCCGCCGGCCCCAGCCGGGCCAGCGCATCTTCGGCGATCCGCACCGCGCCATAACCGCCGCGCACGAACCACACCGCATCGAAGGCCGGATCATTGGCGCATTCAACAAAGGCATCACGGCGCAGGGCATCAGGCCCGGCAAAATGGCCTTCCACCGCAAAGCATTGCGGATGAAAATGCAGCTCGATGCCCGGAAACTCGCCCTGCGCCAGCGCGATAACGCGCGCGGCATCGTCAAGAGTGAACGGGGTCGAGGGGGCACAGATCGCAACGCGCAGCATGGCCCCTTCCTAGACCGCCTGAGTTGCGACGCAAGGTTGTGTTGCGGCGCAAGGCCGCATACCGGGGAAACCATGAGCGACCTTACACAGCACCCCTGGTTCTTCTGCGGCATTGGCGGTTCGGGCATGCTGCCCCTTGCGCTGATCCTCAAAGGCGCGGGCGCGGCGGTTGCCGGTTCCGACCGCAGCCGCGACCAGGGCCGCACCCCGGGAAAGTTCGCCTGGCTGGAAAGCCTGGGCTTTGCCCTGTTCCCGCAGGATGGCAGCGGCATCACCGCAGCAGACCAGGTGCTGGTCGCCTCCGCCGCGGTGGAAGACACGGTGCCCGAAATGGTCCGTGCGCGCGATCTGGGCTGCGCCCGGATGAGCCGCGCCGAACTGCTTTCGCGCCTGTTCAATGCCGCGCCGGCCCGCATCGCGATTGGCGGCACCAGCGGGAAAAGCACAGTTACCGGGATGGCCGGCTGGATCATGACCGAGGCCGGACGCGACCCCACGATCATGAACGGCGCGGTGATGAAGAACTTCGTCGCCGCCGATGCGCCGTTCGCCTCGGCCCGGGTCGGCAATGGCGGGCTGTTCGTGTCCGAGGTGGACGAAAGCGATGGCTCGATCGCGCTCTACAACCCCACGGTTGCGGTGCTCGGCAATGTCAGCCTTGACCACAAGAGCCTGGAAGAACTGCGCGCCCTGTTCGGGGATTTCCTCGCCCGGTCAGATATTTCCGCGATCAACCTCGACGATGCAGAAACCGCCGCGCTGGCCCCGCGTGCCCGCGCCCTGGTGACCTTCGGGATCGACAGCGCCGACGCCTCGATCGGGATCGAACCCGGCTCGATCGTGCCGGGTCCGACCGGGCTTGCGGCAACCGTGATCGACCGGCGCGATGGCACGGCCCATGCCCTCACCCTCAAGGTGCCGGGGCGCCACAACCTCTACAATGCGCTGGCAGCACTCGCCGCCTGCAACGCCGCCGGCGTGTCGCTGGGCGCCGGGGTTGCCGCGCTGGCCTCGTTCAGCGGCCTCGCACGGCGTTTCGACATTGTCGGCACCAGCGCGCGCGGGATTACGGTGATCGATGATTTCGGCCACAACCCCGAAAAGTGCGCCGCCACGCTCGCCACACTAAAGGCCCATCCCGGGCGGATAATCGCGTTCTTCCAGCCCCACGGCTATGGCCCGCTGCGCCAGATGGGCCACGAACTGGCCGAAGTCTTCGCCCGTCTGCTTGGGCCGGACGACATCACGGTGCTGTGCGATCCGGTCTATTTCGGCGGCACGGTCGATCGCAGCGAAGGCAGCGAACGGATCGTGCGCCTGATCGGCGAGCATGGCGGCAAGGCGGAATATGTGCCTTCACGCGATGATTGCGCCCGCCGGATCGCCGAACTGGCCCAGCCCGGGGACCGCATCGTGGTGATGGGCGCGCGCGACGATACGCTGACCCTCTTCGCGCGCGACCTCCTCGCCGCGCTCTAATCGCCGCGCTCTAATCCCGCAGCAGCTTTTCCAGCAGGACCAGCGTGGCATCGCCCTCCACCCCGTGGGGGACAAAGCCCTTTTCGCGTTCCAGCTCGATCGCGGCGTGGTTCTCGCGGTCCTCGATCGAGATCACCCGGCGCA
>JAYSCF010000177.1:0-4443 GCA_041915005.1 Novosphingobium sp. | reverse complement strand
AGGAAGGTGAAAAAGCTCAAAAACGGGCTGACGAAATCACTCAGTCCGGTTTCGGTGAAATAGAGCGCGGCCAGAAACACGAATATGTCGAGCCCGTGCGCTGCCTTGGCCAGCCGGTGGTCGAGCCACCAGTCGCGCCAGGCGATCACCAGGAGTGCGGCAGATACCACCAGGTAGCCGCTGAGGAGCACGGCACCGATCTTGGCGGCGCGGGCTGGCTGGGCCGGATCGAGCCACAGCGCCAGCACGAACAGCGCTGCGATCACCGCCCGGCATACCGCGATGACGCGGTTCGAGCGGTGTTCGAACATGGTGCCGATCAGCCTGCCGAAATCCATGGTGCTGATCCTTGGCCGGCTGGATCAGGCGGCGAGCTTGAGTTCCATCCGGCCCCAGATTTCCACCAGCGCCGCCGTCAGGTTGCGCATCATCGGCTCGGTATGGGCCGGGCCGGGGGTGAAGCGCAGGCGTTCGGTTCCGCGCGGGACGGTCGGATAGTTGATCGGCTGCACATAGACGCCGTATTCGGCGAGCAGGATATCGCTGATCTTCTTGGCCTTGACCGGATCGCCCACCATCAGCGGGACGATGTGCGTGGTCGATTCCATCACCGGCAGGCCGGCATCGCGGAACATCTGCTTGAGCATCGCGGCGGCGGCCTGCTGGCCTTCGCGTTCGACCGACGAGGCCTTGAGGTGCCGGACCGAGGCCAGCACGCCCGCAACCAGCACGGGTGAGAGGCTGGTGGTGAAGATGAAGCCCGGGGCATAGGACCGGATCACATCGATGATCCGCGTGTCGGCGGCAATATAGCCGCCCATCACGCCAAAGGCCTTGCCCAGCGTGCCTTCGATGATGTCGATGCGGTGGGCGGCCTCGTCACGGTCGGTGATCCCGCCGCCGCGCGGGCCATACATGCCAACCGCGTGGACTTCGTCGATATAGGTCAGCGCGTTGTACTTTTCAGCAAGGTCGCAGATCGCGTGGATCGGGGCGACATCGCCTTCCATCGAATAGACCGATTCAAACGCGATCAGCTTGGGCAGCGCGGGATCTTCGGCGGCCAGCAGTTCTTCGAGGTGTTCAAGATCATTGTGACGGAACACGCGCTTTTCCGCGCCCGAATTGCGGATGCCCGCGATCATGCTGGCGTGGTTGAGTTCGTCCGAGAAGATCACGCAGCCGGGCAAAACCTTGGCCAGCGTCGACAGCGTTGCATCGTTCGAGACATAGCCCGAGGTGAACAGCAGCGCGCCGTCCTTGCCATGCAGGTCGGCCAGTTCGGCTTCGAGTTCGATGTGGTAGTGCGTGTTGCCGCCAATGTTGCGGGTACCGCCCGAACCGGCGCCGACATCGTTGAGCGCCTCTTCCATGGCGGCGATCACCTTGGGGTGCTGGCCCATGGCAAGGTAATCGTTCGAACACCACACGGTGATGTCCTTGGGGCCATTGTGACCGGCAAAGCAGCGCGCGTTGGGATAAGCACCCTTGTTGCGCAGGATATCGATGAACACGCGGTACCGGCCTTCAGCGTGCAAGCGCTCGATGGCCTGGTCGAAGATATGCTCGTAATTCACGTCGGCGCAGCCTCCGGTCGGGCGCGAGTCCCGCGACCCAGTTCCGGCGCGCTCTACTCCAAGTTGCAGATGAAGACTAGGGTGTTCTGGCGAAGGTGGTTGGCCGTTCGTCGAAGCCGAAACCCCGGATTGCGCTTGGGTTTTGCCCGTAAGCGCAGGGCGCGCGCTTTCAGGACAGGATCTCGGTTCGTTCAAGCCCGGCGGCGTGAAGCGCGCCCTGCAGGGCGCCCAGCGTGCCGTCGTCGCGGGTAAACAGGGCCAGATCGGGACGGGTGCGGGCAAAGGGCTGGCCGCTGGTGAGCGCGGCGATCCGCCGGGCGATCCCCGCCGCGCCATCGACAAAGTGCACGCCGGGGCCAAAGCCGGCGGACAGTTCATCGATCAGCAGCGGAAAATGGGTGCAGGCCAGCACCACGGTGTCGATATCCTCGCCGCCGGTCTGGCTGCGCAGGCCATCGACCGCGCGCTGGATCACGCCGGGGTCAACCGGCTGCCCGCGCAGCTTGGCTTCGGCCGCGCCAACCAGTTCACCCGCGCCAAAGCGCAGCAACACCTTGTCCGCGGCAAATTCGGCCTCGAGCCGGTCGACATAGCCCTGCCGGATCGTGGCCGCCGTGCCGAGCAGCCCGATCACCCCGCTGCGGGTCAGCGCCGCGGCGGGCTTGATCGCCGGGACCGTGCCGACGATCGGCACGTTCAGCACATCGCGAACCATCGCCAGCGCAATGGTGGACGCGGTGTTGCAGGCAATGCAGATCAGGCGCGGGCGATACCGTTCGGCCATCCGCCCGAGCAGGCCGCAGACCCGCGCGGCAATCTCGGCCTCGTTCTTGGTGCCATAGGGCAGGCCGCCGTTATCGGCGGCATAGATCACCGGCGCATCGGGCAGCACCTTGCGCACTTCGGCCAGCACCGAAAGCCCGCCGACGCCGGAATCAAACAGCAGGATCGGCGCATCGGCGTCCATAATTGTAACAAACTCCCTTGCCGGACTTGCCGGTTGCCACGCCTTGTAGCTACGACAGGGGGGCAAAGGGAAGGGATGCAATGGAAAGCTTCTACGCTCTGGCCTTGGGATATGCACTGGGATCGGTGCCGTTCGGCCTGATCCTGACGCAGCGGTTCGGCGCGGGCGACCTGCGCGCGATCGGATCGGGCAACATCGGGGCGACCAACGTGCTGCGAACCGGGCGCAAAGGGCTGGCTGCCTCGACCCTGGTGCTCGATCTGCTCAAGGGGCTGGTCGCGGTGCTGCTGGCCTGGCGCTGGTTTCCCGAAGTGGCCGGGTTCGCCGCCTTGGGCGCGGTGCTGGGGCATTGCTTCCCGGTCTGGCTGCGCTTCAAGGGCGGCAAGGGCGTGGCGACCACGATGGGCGTCTGCCTTGGCCTCGCCTGGCCATTGGGGCTGGTCTATGCCGGAACCTGGCTGGTGATGCTGGCGGCAACGCGGATTTCCTCGCTCTCGGGGCTCACGGCGGCGCTGGCCGTGCCGGTTGCCGCGGCCCTGCTGGGCCATGTTGAGCTGGTTCCCGTGCTGGCTGCGATCGCGGCGCTGATCTTCGTGCTGCACCGGGCCAACATCCAGCGCCTGATTGCCGGGACCGAGCCGAAAGTGGGCCAGAAAGCCTGATGACCGCGTTGTCGCAGGAGGAGGCCTTTGCCCGTATCCGCCTGCTGCGTTCCCCCAATATTGGTCCGGTATCCTATCGCCAGTTGCTGCACCGCTTCGGCAGTGCCGAGGCCGCACTGGCGGCCTTGCCCGATCTCGCCGGGCGGGGCGGGGCTCGTTACGCTGCGGCAAGCGAGCAGAAGGTCGCCGCCGAGATCGCTGCCGTGCGCAAGGCCGGTGCGCGCTATCTGTTCCACGATTCTCCAGACTATCCGGCGCTGCTGGGCCAGTGTGACAGCCCTCCGCCGATCCTGACGCTGCGCGGCGATGTGGGGCTGGCGGCGCGGCCCTGCGTGGCCATCGTCGGTGCGCGCAATGCCTCGGCCGCGGCGGTCAAGCTGGCGCGCCAGTTCGCCGCCGATCTGTCAGAGACGGGCTTCGTGGTGGTTTCGGGGCTGGCGCGCGGGATCGATGGCGCGGCGCACGAGGCCAGCCTGGCCGGCGGCACCGTGGGCGTCATCGCCAGCGGGATCGACATCGCCTATCCCCCGTAGCACTCCGACCTGCAGGCGCAGATCGCCGATCAGGGCTTGCTGCTGGCCGAACAGCCCCCGGGGACCGAGCCGCTGGCGCGCCATTTTCCCACCCGCAACCGGATCATCGCCGCGTTGGCGGCCGGCACCGTGGTGATCGAGGCCGCGCCAAAATCCGGCTCGCTCATCACCGCCCGGCTTGCTGCGGAGGCCGGGCGCGAGGTCATGGCCGTGCCGGGATCTCCGCTCGATACGCGCTCGCAAGGTTGCAACCAGTTGATCCGCGAGGGGGCCGTGCTGGTGCAGAACACGGCCGACATTGTCGAATTGGTGACGGGCTTCGATGGCAGCCCGCGCTCCGCGCTGCGCGAGGCCGTGGCCGATTTTGCCGTGCTGCCCGATGATCTGGGGGAGGGCGGCGCCGACATTGCCGCGCTGCTGACCCGGGCCCCGGTCGCGGTCGATGAACTGATCCGTCAGAGCGGGGGCGGGGCGGCTGCGGTGCAACTGGCGCTGCTCGAGCTGGAACTGGCCGGGCGGCTGGCGCGCCATGCCGGGGGCCGGGTCAGCCTGGCGGGGTAGCGCGCCGCAATCGCGGGCTTGACGCCGCCGCCGCCGCCGTCACCATCGCGCGTACGTATACACGTGAGGAATTCGCTTTACCGCCATGCAACTCGTCATCGTTGAATCCACCGCCAAGCCGAAGACCATCGAGAAGTATCTCG
>JAYSCF010000176.1:0-4444 GCA_041915005.1 Novosphingobium sp. | reverse complement strand
AGCCCCGCCACCTTGTCCGCGATCAGCGAGGGCAGGTAGCGCGGGCGCGGATCGCCATCGACCCGCGGCAGCAGCGTGGCCGTGCCGCTGGCGGCCTGGATCACATCGTCATAGGCCTGCAGATCGGCATAGGGGCCGTCCTGCCCAAAGCCGACGCAGTGGACATAGACGATATCGGGCCTGAGCGCCTTGACGCTGTCATAGTCGAGCCCCAGCCGCTCAAGCGCCTTGCCGCGCACGTTGACCACGAACACATCCGCCTCGCGCAGCAGGCCGCGCATGACCTCGGCGTCGTCCTCGGCCTTGAGATCCAGCGCGATCGAACGTTTGCCGCGATTGAGCGCGATGAAGCCCGGCGCCATGCCAGGGGTGGCCGCCGGCCGGGCCGACCAGCGAAATGCGTCGCCGATCCCGGGGCTTTCGACCTTGATGACGTCCGCGCCCATGTCGGCCAGGATTTGCGTCGCATAGGGGCCGAACACCACCGTGGTCAGATCGACGACCCTGATCCCTTCAAGCATGCCCATGCGGCCTTGTCCTCCCGTATGGACAGGCGATGCCACAACTTGGGCGGCAAGGGAAAGGGGGCGGCGCACCGCCCCTGTGTCAGGCCGTGCGCTTGGGCGGCTCGTAAGGCGGCAGCCCTTCATAGACGCTGTCGGGCGTGACCAGCATCTTGTCATAGACATCCTTGGGATAGTCGAGATGCGGCTTGGCCGGGTCATAGGCCGGCTGCGGCACGTTGGGGGCGCCGGCATAAGCCGCGGGACTGACCATCGCCGCACCTTCCGCCGCCGATATGCCAAGGCTGGCCAGCACCTCGGGATCGACCCAGGTCGGCGCATCGAGCACCCGGTACTGGGTGGCGATTTCCAGCGTCATGTTTTCCGGGCCGGCGAAATAGAGCGACTTGCAGAACCCGTGATCGATCGGCCCGACGATCGGCACGCCGTGGCTGCGCACGCGGTCGCGCATGGCGTAAAGCGCCGTTTCATCCGGCACGCGGAAAGCTACGTGCTGCATCACGCCCGGGGCGCAGGGGATTTCACCGCGCCCGGCATGGGTCACGCCCATCGTGGTGGGAATCTTGTCCCCGCCCGGAACATGGACCAGGCTGAACAGGCTATCGTCGCTCATCTTGAGGAAGGCGTGCGAGGCGCCGGCAACGCCGTGCATCTCGAAGATGGCAACCAGCGGGAAGCCGAGCACCTGGGTGAAGAATTCCAGCTGCTTTTTCATGTCACCGGCCATGAAGGCGATGTGATGGACCCCGACGGGGTGTTGGGCGGATGTGGTCATCGATTCGTCTCCTCGATCACGATTGCATTGGGCGCACGATCAGCCAGCCTTGGCGATCTCGCGCAGTTCCTTCTTGGCGACCTTGTTGAGTTCGGCGCGGGGGAATTCGTCCATGAACAGGACATCGACCGGCACCTTGAAACCGGCCAGTTCATGCCGGCACGCGGCCAGCACCGCATCGCGCAGCGCATCGCCGGGCTCGGCCGCAAGGATGAAAGCCACCGGCACTTCATCGAGCATCGGGTGCGGCCGGCCCACCACGGCAACTTCGCCCACCCCGGCCACGCCGGCGATCACCGCCTCGATCTCGCTGGCGGCGACGTTTTCCGCGCCGACCTTGAGCATGTCCTTCGCCCGGTCGGCAAAGCGCAGGTGGCCTTCCTCTGCCTGCCACACCCGGTCGCCGGTATCGAACCAGCCATCGGCATCGAAGCTGGCGGCGGTCGCCTCGGGGTTGTTGAGGTATTCGAGGAACAGCGCGCGCCCGCGCAGCCCCCGGATCTTGAGATTGCCCGTCTCGCCCTTGGCCACCGGCACGCCGGCATCGTCGACCACCTTGATTTCGTACTCCGGCGCGGGCAGCCCCATCGAGCGCGGCACGGCGGGCAGCTGCGGCGGGGTAAAGGTGCCGTGGGTGACGATCTCGGTCATGCCCCAGGCGCCCACGATCGTCAGGCGCAGCACCGGTTCGAGGTTGCCGATGTTGGCCGCCCCCACCACCCAGTGGCGGAAGCTGTGCTGCTCGGGCACGCCCTGCCCCAGCGCCGCCTGCAGCGCGAAGGGGATGACATTGCCCCAGGTGCAGTGGTGCTTCACCGCATTGGGCCAGAACCGGCTGGCCGAAAACTTGGGCTGGAGCACCATCCGACTGCCCGACCAGACCACCGGGAAGTGGCCCCAGCTCATCGCGTTGGTGTGGCACAGCGGGGTAAAGACCAGCGCGCAATCATCGTGGCGCAGCTGGTTGTGCGCCGCGCCCACCTGCGCGCCCCACAGCACGTTGGCATGGGTCCAGACCACGCCCTTGGGCCGCGAGGTCGTGCCCGAGGTATATTGCACCGAAATCCGCGTCATCGGGTCGAGCGGTTCAAGCTCCAGCCCCGCGCCATCGCCCGTGATCTCGGCAAAGCGCAGCACGCCCGGCGGCGGCGCGGCATTGCCGTCTTCGGGCGTGGCAATGCTCGCCACCCAGTCAAATTTCGCGCCGGTTTCGGCCAGCAGCGGCAGATAGGTGCTTTCGACCACCGCCGCCTTCACGCCCGAATGTTCGATGAAATAGATCATCTCACCCACGGCGGCGCGGGGGTTGGTGGTGACGACCACCGCCCCCAGCATCGCGCAGGCATACCAGGTCAGCAGGAATTCGGGGCAGTTATTGGCATGGAGCAGCAGGAAATCGCCGTGGCCAATCCCGCGCGCGCGCAGCCCCGCAGCCACATCGCGCGCGGCGGCATAGAACTGTGCGTAGGACCAGGTGCGCCCTTCGCCGGTGAACGGCTCCCAGATCAGGAACGGTGCATCCCCGCGCCGCTCGGCCTGGGCGCGCAGCAGCCAGTGGACATCCTTGTCGGCATAGGGATCAAGGGTAGCAGGATCGAACACGTGCATCGCCTTACTGCCCCTTGAACACCGGTTTGTAGGCCGCCGGATCGGGATTGGCGAGCCACATGCCGAGCGCATTCTTGACGTCTTCGCTGTGGATCACCTTGCCCAGTTCGATGCTTTCCAGCGCCAGGAAATCGCGCTGCCCCTGGTTGGTTCCAGCATTGACCAGCGCCTTGACCCCGCGCAGCGCCAGCGGCGCGCGGGCTGCCATATTGGCGACAAAGGCGGCCACTTCGGCATCGAAGCTTTCGGGCGGATAGAGCCGCGAGATCAGCCCCAGTTCGAGCGCCTTGGCCGGGGGCAGGAATTCGCCGTGAAGCAGCACGTCCAGCGCCTTGGCCCGGCCGAGCAGGCGCACGCAGTGCCACGCCCCGCCGCCGCCCGGCACCAGCCCGAAACTGGTCTGGGGCAAGGCAAAGCTGCCTTCGGGATGGTCCATCATCAGACGGAAATCGAACGACAGCGAAAATTCGCAGCCGCCGCCGCCGACCACGCCGTTGATCGCCGCCACGGTCACCGCCGGCAGGTTCTGGATGCGCAGCGCCAATTCGTGAATGCTGCTCATCGAAGACGGGATCGCGCGGGTAATCTCAAGCAGTTCCTCGGCCCGCGATGGCCCGCCATCCGCGCCCTCGCGGCGGCCCTCGGCATGGTCCTGCATCTCGTTGAGGTCCATCCAGCGCAGGAACACGCCGTTTTCGCCCGTAACCAGGAACACCCGCACCGAGGCATCGTTCTCGATCTCGGTCAGCAAGGTGTGGAGTTCGGCCAGCATCCGCGAATTGAGCACCTGCAGCGGCGGATTGCTCATCCGGCAGGTAACGACATGGCCTTCGCGGCTGACATTGAGATGGCGATATTCCACCGGCTGATCCTCTCGCTACGGGCCGCTTGGGCAGCCTCTGGTGCAGCGAGGACAGTCACGCCGCCCAGAATGAATGTCAATTAAATTTACCGTTTGATCGATACCAGTTCATGATTGACAGTTCCGGCGCGATCACGGCAATCGCATTGGTCGAACAGATTGACAAACATGGGAAGAGAAACGCCAATGGCCAAGACCCTGACGACGCAGACCATCTCCAACGAACTGGCCGAAACGCTGATGCGCGGCGCCGTGGCCAAGGCCCAGGCCATGGGCGTGCCAATGTGCATCGCGATCTGCGATCCTTCGGGCACGCTGGTGCAGTTCCTGCGGATGGACCGTGCAGCCCTGCTCAGCGTCCAGATCGCGCAGGACAAGGCCTATACCGCCGTCTCGTTCAGCATGCCGACCCACGAATGGCACGATTTCATCAAGGATGACGCCCCGCTGCTGCACGGCATCGTCCACACTCCGCGGCTGGTGGTGTTCGGCGGCGGCTATCCGATCAAGGTCGATGGCGAAGTGGTGGGCGGCATCGGCGTCAGCGGCGGGCACTACAGCCACGACATGGAAGTGGCGCTGGCCGGCCTTGCCGCCGCGGGGCTTTGATATGCGGTCGTGAGGCTCACGACTGACGCTTGGCCGGCCCGCTCCCCCGCCCGACCACCCATTAAG
>JAYSCF010000175.1:0-4465 GCA_041915005.1 Novosphingobium sp. | reverse complement strand
AGGTGGGCGTCATGCTCCCACGTAAAGCCGATCCCGCCGTGCAGCTGGATCTGGTTACCCGCGCACATGAAATAGGTGTCGGCGGCAAAGCTCTTGGCAGCGTGCAGCGCCAGCGCAGCCTCGTCCGAACCCTCATCGACCGCGCAGGCGGCCCAATAGACCGCCGAACGGGCCTGCTCGATCTCGATCATCATGTCGGCCAGGCGGTGCTTGTAGGCCTGGAACGAGCCGATCGCGCGGCCGAACTGGACGCGCTCCTTGGCATAGCCAACGGTACGATCGAGACAGGCCTGGGCCCCGCCAAGGGCTTCCGCCGCCACGGCGACAAACCCGGCGCGGTGCGCGGCAGTAATCGCGGCGGCGCTGTCGGCCATTGGCTCGCCCTTGGCGCCGGTCAGGGTGACGCGGGCATAGGGACGGGTCTGGTCCATCGTGGTCAGCGGCGTGACCGTGACCCCCGGCGCGTCGGCGCGCAGGGTCCAGGCCCCGGTGTTGCTGGTCACGACGAACAGCCCTGCCGATCCGCCGTGGGCCACGAAGGAGCCTTCACCGCTGAGCAGGTTGCCATCGACCCTGAGCGCCGAGTGATGGACATAACCTGCGATCAGGTCACCCGAGAGCAGGCAGGGGAGCAGGTCGGTCTGCTGCACGGCGCTGCCGCCAGCGGCGATCGCCTGGGCCGCCATGGCGAGCGAGCCGAGCATCGGCAGGGCGGCAACCTGTGCGCCGGCCGCTTCGGCGATGATCGCCAGTTCGACCATGCCCAGCCCGGCGCCGCCGGCGCTTTCGGGAATGCCGATGCCTGACAGGCCCAGTTCCTGGCAGAACGCGCTCCACAGCGCGGCATCAATACCATCTGCGGCCATCGCTGCGCGAGTGCGTTCGCTGGTGGCGTTTTCGGCGAAGAAGGCACGGGCCGTCTCGCCGATCATCTGCTGTTCTTCGGTAAAGGCGAATTCCATTATGCCGTCCCCCAAACCTTGCGCGGGGCTACGCGCTGGTTGAGCAATTGTTCAACTGCCGCGCCCACTTCGGCCGGTTGCCACTGGGCGCCCTTGTCCACTGCCGGGCCTTCGCGCCAGCCATCTTCCAGCATGATCTTGCCGCCTTCGAGTTCGAAGATGCAGCCGCTCACCTCGGCGCTCTGGGCGCTGCCCAGCCAGACCACGGTGGGGGCGATGTTGGCAGGGTCCATCACGTCGAAGCTCTGGCCTTCGGTGGCCATCTTGTCGGCAAAGGCCTGTTCGGTCATGCGGGTGCGCGCCGAAGGGGCCAGGGCATTTGCAGTGATGCCATAGCGGCCGAGCTCTGCCGCCTGAACGAGCGTCAGCGAAGCGATCCCGCCCTTGGCCGTGGAATAGGCCGCCTGGGCGATCGAGCCCTGCAGGCCCGCGCCCGACGAGGTGTTGATGATCCGCGCATCGGGATTGGTTCCGGCTTTCTGCTTGGCGCGCCAATAGTCCACCGCATGGCGCGAGAGGCAGAAATGCCCGCGCAGGTGGACGTGCATGGTGGCGTCCCATTCCTCCAGCGTGGCGGAAACGAACATCCGGTCGCGCACGATCCCAGCGTTGTTGACCACGACGTGGAGATCGCCGAATGCGGCCACGGCGGCATCGACGATCCGCTTGGCCGCGTCCCAGTCGGTGATGTCCTCGTAATTGGCCAGGGCTTTGCCGCCGGCGGCTTGGATTTCGGCCACGACGCCATCGGCGGCGCTGGTATCGCGCCCTTCGCCGCCCAGCGAGGTGCCGATGTCATTGACCACCACGTTCGCGCCCTCGGCGGCGAAGGCCAGGGCATAGGCCCGGCCCAGCCCGCGCGCGGCGCCGGTGATGATGACGGTGCGGTTTTCGCAAATACCCATTACAGCCTCTCAATGATCGTGACGTTGGCCTGGCCACCGCCTTCGCACATGGTCTGCAGGCCATAGCGGCCCCCGGTGCGTTCCAGCGCGTTCAACATGGTGGTCATCAGCCGCGCGCCGGTGGCGCCAAGCGGATGGCCCAGCGCGATTGCGCCACCATGCACGTTGACCTTCTCGTGCGGGATGCCGAGCTCTTTCATCCAGGCCATCGGCACCGAGGCGAAGGCCTCGTTGCATTCGAACAGGTCGATGTCGGCCACGGTCATGCCGGCTTTCTTCAGCGCGTGTTCGGTGGCCGGGATCGGCGCGGTCAGCATCCACACCGGATCGTCGGCACGAACCGAGATGTGGTGGATGCGCGCGCGCGGTTTCAGCCCGTGTTCCTTAACCGCGCGTTCGCTGGCCACCAGCATCGCGGCTGCGCCGTCGCAGTTCTGGCTGGAAATGCCGGCGGTGATGATCCCGCCGTCCTGCACGGTGCGCAGGCCCGCCAGCCCTTCGGCAGTGGTGGTGGGGCGGATCGTTTCATCGGTGGCCAGTTCGGCCATCGGCGCGATTTCGTTCGCGAACCAGCCATTGTCGGCGGCAGTCTGGGCGCGCTGGTGCGAGGCGACCGCGAAGGCTTCCATCTCGGCGCGGGTCAGGCCCCACTTGGCCGCGATCATCTCGGCCGAATTGATCTGGTTGAGGATCCCGTCGCCATAGCGCGCAACCCAGCCGGGCGAGGTGTTGAACGGGTTGGCAAAGCCATAGGGTTCCGCCGCCAGCATCGCGGCCGAGATCGGGATCGCGTTCATCGCCTGGCTACCGCCCGCGACGACCAGGTCCTGGGTTCCGCTCATCACGCCCTGCGCGGCGAAGTGCAGGGCCTGCTGGCTCGATCCGCACTGGCGGTCGATTGTGGTGCCGGGCACGTGCTGGGGCAGGCCCGCTACCAGCCAGACAGTGCGGCCGATGTCGCCAGCTTGCGGTCCGATCGTGTCGCAGCAGCCCCAGACCACGTCGTCAACCAAGTTGGCGTCGATCCCGGTGCGTTCCACCAGCGCCTTGATTGGGTGCGCGCCAAGATCGGCGGGATGAACCTGGGCAAGGCTGCCCTTCTTGCGTCCGATCGGCGTACGTACCGCATCGATGATATAGGCTTCGGCCATCTTGGGTTCCTCAGGCAAAGGTGTGTTCGGGGCCGATCGGCTGGGCGCCGCCCAGCACTGCCGCATCGATCCGGTCGTAGTGGAAGGCGCGGTCGCCCCAGGCCCCGGCCAGCGCCCAGCTGCGCTTCATCCAGAAGTGGAGATCGACCTCGTAGGTATAGCCCATCGCGCCGTGGACCTGGATCGCGGTTTCGGCGGTCAGGATTGCGGCATCGGTAGCGGCAAGCTTGGCATGGCTGATATGCAGCGCGGCGCTGGCAAGGCCATCCTGCATCGCCTGAGCTGCGCGCCAGACCACTGGCTTGGCGAATTCGATTGTCACCGCGCAGCTGGCGAGCTGGTGCTTCAGCCCCTGGAATGCGCCGACCGGCTGGCCGAACTGGGTGCGGATCTTGGCATATTCGACTGCCTGGCCCAGCATCGCATCGGCCAGGCCGACCAGCTGCGCCGCGCTCATCAGTGCGCCGAGGTTGAGCAGATGGGGATCGTCGCTGGCCTGGGCGGGCGGGGCGGTCAGCTGGCGCAGCGGATCGACGCTGGCCAGATCTGCGCCGTCGCCATCGGCCAGCCAGGGGTTGATCGCATGGGCCGGGGCTAGCTTGCGCGTGCCCGCCACCACATCGGCCAGCGCGGTGGTATCACCGCGCGAAACCAGCCAGGGCACGCCGACGAAGGCGGTATCGACCAGCGGTTCGGCCAGGCAGGCCCGGCCGCATTCCGCTGCGATCAGCGCAGCTTCGAGCAGCCCCATGCCCAGTCCGCCGTGCTCTTCGGGCACCAGCAGGGCGGTCAGCCCCATGTCAACCAGTCCCTGCCAGATCGCCGGATCGCGCGCGCCTTCGGCATCGAGGCGGCGCAGCACTTCGGGACCATGGGTGCCGGTCAGGTAGTCGCGCACGCTGGTGGCCAGGGTCAGCTGGTCATCGGAAAACAGGAATTCCATCAGCCCGCTCCCACGCGAGGAAGGCCGAGCAGGCGTTCGGCCGTGATGTTGCGCTGGACCTCGTTCGATCCGGCATAGATCGGGCCGGAGAGCGAGAAGATATAGCCTTCCAGCCACTGGTTGATGCGGCCATCGTCAAGCAGCTTCAGTTCTGCCGCTGCGCCCAGCAGCTGCATCGCGGTGCGGTGCATCGCGCGATCAAGTTCGGACCAGAAGATCTTGTTGAGGCTGGCCTCGGCGCCGATGCTGCCCCCTGCCATGATCTTCGCGGCCACGCCGTAGGTGTTGTAGGCATAGGCCTGCGCCGCGCCCCAGGCTTGGACCACGGCTTCGCGCGCAGCGGGGGAGGCCTTGGCTTCGTTCTGGCGATAGAGTTCGACCAGCCGTCTGGCTGTCGCCTGGAACCGTCCCGGCGAACGCAGCATCAGGCCGCGTTCGAACCCGGCGGTGGCCATCGCCACGTTCCAGCCCTGCCCTTCGCCCGCCAGGCAGTTTTCCACCGGC
>JAYSCF010000174.1:0-4469 GCA_041915005.1 Novosphingobium sp. | reverse complement strand
TGCGCCGCGAGCGGGAAGAGGCGCGGCGCCTGTCGCGTGCCGCAACCGAAGTCCTGGCTATCGTCGCCTATCACGAACCGGTCAGCCGCGCCGAGATCGAAGCGATCCGCGGGGTCCAGACCGCCAAGGGCACGCTCGACGTATTGATGGAGGCGGGCTGGGTCCGCATTGTCGGCCGCCGCGAGGTGCCGGGAAGGCCGGTGATCTATGCAACGACCCCGGAATTCCTGACCCACTTCGGGCTGGAAAGCCGCCGCGACCTGCCCGGGATCGACGAACTGCGCGCCGCAGGACTGCTCGATCCGGTCGAGGATGCGCTTGCCGCCGCGATGGAAGTCCCGGGCGAAACCGAGGCCGACAAGGAAGCTGACGACGCAGTCGGCGAAGAAGCTGACGACGAAGCCGCTGACTGACTCGCATATTGCCGACAAATACCCTACATGGACGCGTGAGGGGCATGGTTCCCAGGCGGCGAATGTCGCCTTGTTTCAGGAGTGAAAACGATGGGTTTCGGGTCTTTGTGGCACTGGCTGATCGTGCTGGTGATCGTGCTGGTGCTGTTTGGCCGTGGCCGCGTGTCGGAAATCATGGGTGATTTCGGCAAGGGCATCAACAGCTTCAAGAAGGGCATGGCCGAAGGCGACGAGGTAAAGCCCCAGCCGCCCGCTGGACAGATTGCGCCACCAGCCGAAACCAAGCAGGCCACGCTGAATGGCGAAACCGTGATCGAAAGCGGCGACAAGCCGGCCTGAGCGCCGGATCTAGGAATCGGCCATGTTTGATATCGGCGCTTCCGAGCTGCTGCTGATCGTCGTCCTGGCGATCGTGGTGATCGGACCCAAGGACCTGCCTATGGCGCTGCGCACGGCAGGGCGCTGGATCGGCAAGGTCCGGCGTATCTCCGGGCATTTCCGCGCCGGGGTGGAAACCATGATCCGCGAGGCTGAACTGGCCGAGATGGAGCAGAAGTGGCGTGAGCAGAACGCCGCGATCATGGCCAAGCACCCGCCCGCATCCGCCGAAGAAGCGCTGGTCGGTCCCGATCCGGGGACCACGCCCAGCGATCCCGCGACCGGCACGGAAGCCTCGCCACCGCCTACGGAACCGGGAAAGACCCCCTGATGGTTTTCAAGGTCGATGAAATCGACGACACCCAGGCGCCGCTGCTCGATCACCTGATTGAGCTGCGCACCCGGCTGCTGCGCTGCGTTTATGCCTTGGCCGTGGCCTTCGCGATCAGCTTTTATTTCGCGGACGACATCTTCGCGCTGCTGGTCCGCCCCCTGACCGAAGCGTTCCCGCCGGGACAGGGCAAGCTGATCTACACCAAGCTTTACGAAGCGTTCTTCGTCGAGCTGAAAGTGGCGCTGTTTGCGGCCTTCTTCATTTCGTTCCCGGTCATCGCCAACCAGCTGTGGGCCTTCGTCGCCCCAGGGCTTTATGCCAAGGAAAAGAAGGCATTCCTGCCGTTTCTGCTGGCCACGCCGATCCTGTTCACGGCGGGAGCGGCGCTGGCCTATTTCGTGGTCATGCCGACCGCTTTCAAATTCTTCCTTGGCTTTGAAGGCAACAAGGGCGGCATGCAGCTTGAGGCGCTGCCGGGCACTGGGGACTACCTCAGCCTGGTGATGCAGTTCATCCTGGCCTTCGGGATCAGTTTCCTGATGCCGGTCCTGTTGCTGCTGCTCAACCGCGCGGGGATTGTTACCCGCGCGCAACTGATTGCGGCGCGGCGCTATGTCATCGTTGGCATGGCGATCCTCGCCGCCGTGGTCACCCCGCCAGACGTGGTTTCGCAGCTTCTGCTGCTGGTTCCGCTGCTGCTGCTGTTTGAAGGCGCGCTGCTGGTAATGTGGTTCAGCGAGCGCAAGGCAGCACGTGAAGCGGCGTCGGCTGAACCGGCGGCTGAACCGCCAAGCCTGCTGCCGGAATAGCCGCAGTCCTATTGCGCCTGCCAGACCTTGCGACCGTTCACCCAGACCTCGTTGACCCTGGTCTGACGCAGTTCCGTTGGCGTTGCCAGAAACGGGTCGCGGTCGACCAGCACGAAATCCGCACGTTCGCCAGCGACCAGGCGGCCAAAACGCCCCTCGGCAAACCCGGCATAGGCTCCGCCTGAGGTATAGGCGGCAAAGGCCTCCTCGCGGCTGACACGCTCTTGCGGCTGCCATCCACCCAGCGGCTGCCCGTCAGCACCGGTGCGGCTGATCGCTGCGGCCCAGCCGTCAAACGGGTCCGACGCCTCGACCGGGACGTCCGAGCCGAAAGCGATCCTGGCGCCGCTGGCCTCGATCGATTTCCACGCATAGGCACCGCTCAGTCGCGCCGGGCCGAGGCGCTTTTCCGCCATTTCGCGGTCGCTTGTCTGGTGGACCGGCTGCATCGAGGCAATGATGCCATGCTTGCCGAACCGGGCAATGTCGGCGGTGTCGACGACCTGGGCATGCTCGATCCGCCAGCGCCGGTCGCCGCCATAGGTCTGGCTCATTTCCTCGATGGCAGAGAGCACGGCCATGTTGGCCTCGTCGCCAATCGCGTGGACCGCGACCTGGAACTTGTCGAGCGCAGCGCGGCTCATCAGGTTCTTGAGCTGGGTGTCGCCAGTGATGCGCAGGCCCTTGGTGTTCGGCGCGTCTGCATAGGGCGCCTTGAGGCTGGCCCCGCGCGATCCCAGTGCGCCGTCGACATAGAGCTTCACCCCGTTGAGGCGCAGCCGGTCATCATAGAGCCACGGCGTCGGCCCAGGGCCGCCGATCAGGCTCATGTTATCGACCCCGGCGGCATAGGCCATGATCCGGATGCGCAGCGAGCCATTGTCGCCAGCGCGGCGGAAGGTCTGCCAGTCTTCGATGCTGGTGCCCATGTCGGCAATCGCGGTGACGCCTTTGGCCAGCAGGATTTCCTGCGCCTTGCCTAGCGCCACGTCGCGGTCTTCCGGACGCGGCGCGGGGACCTTGCTGTCGACCAGTTCGGTCGCCGTATCGACCAGCACCCCGGCGGGCTTGCCCGTGGCGCCAAGCCGCTCGATCTTGCCACCAGCCGGATCGCGCGTTGCCGCCGTCACCCCGGCGGCTGCCAGCGCTTGCGAGTTGGCCCAACCGGCATGGCCATCGACCCGGGTCAGCCAGACCGGACGGTCCGGCACCACGGCATCGAGTTCAGCAGCGGTGGGAAAACGCTTTTCCGGCCAGAGTTCCTGATTCCAACCGCGGCCCAGGATCCACGGCCGGTCCGGGTGGGCCTTTGCATAGGCGGCGATCCTGGCCAGCGCTTCGCCAAGCGAGCGGGTGTCGGTGAGGTCCAGGGTCAGCGCACTGAAGCCCAGGCTCATCACGTGGCCGTGGCTGTCAATCAGGCCAGGGATCAGGAACTGGCCTTTGCCATCCAGTTTGTAGCTTGGCCGCTCCGGGCGCTTGTCGCCGCGATGGAGGACCTGCTTGATCCGGCCATCGTCCGCCACGACCAGCCCGGTGAAACGGTCGATCCCGCCCTTCGCATCTATGGTGACGCCTTCGACATTGTCGACCAGCGTATCGGCAAGGGACGGGGTTGCAAAAGCCAGCGCGGCGGCCGCGCCCAGCAGCAGCGCCTTCACGCCTTGCCCTTGCGGGGCAAGCGGCGGACTAGCGCTGACGTATCCTGACGACCGCCGCCGATGGCCTGCACTTCGGCATAGAACTGGTCGATCATCGCCGCCACCGGCAGCGATACGCCCAGCGAACGCCCCTCTTCCAGGGCCAGGCCCATGTCCTTGCGCATCCAGTCGATCGCAAAACCAAAGTCGAATTCGTCGCGGCACATGGTGTGCCAGCGGTTGTCCATCTGCCAGCTTTGCGCCGCGCCGCCGGAAATGGCTTCGTAAACCTTGTCCATGTCGAGGTGCGCCGCCTCGGCAAAGCGCAGGGCTTCGGACAGGGTGGCGATGATGCCCGAAAAAGTGATCTGGTTGACCATCTTGGTGGTCTGCCCGGCGCCTGCCTTGCCAACGTGGACGATCCGCTTGGTATAGGCGTCCATCACCGGACGGGCCGCCTCGATCGCTTCGGCGCGGCCGCCACACATCACGGTAAGCTGGCCATTCTCCGCCCCGGCCTGTCCGCCGGTAACCGGCGCATCGACGCAGTGCACTTCAAGGTCGCGCGCCTCGACCGCGATCTGCCGCGCGATTCGCGCCGAAACTGTGGTGTGGTCGATGAAGGTCGCGCCAGGACGGATGGTCGAAAACACCCCGGTCGGGCCAAGCACCACGTCGGCCAGGTCATCATCGTTGCCAACGCAGGTCAGCACCACGTCCGCGCCTTCGGCTGCTTCGGCCGGGCTGGTGGCGACGCGGGCGGCAAGGCCGGGATTGGCTTCCTGCCAGCGCGCGGCGCGTTCCGGACTGCGGTTGTAGATGGTCAGCCGGTGTCCGGCATTGCCGATGTGGCGGGCAATCGCCCCGCCCATTACGCCCAGGCCCAGGAAGGATA
>JAYSCF010000173.1:336-4475 GCA_041915005.1 Novosphingobium sp. | reverse complement strand
TGCCCGGATCGACCGGGGCCTGCCGCGATGCCTGGGATCTGGTCCTCGGGCTGGAATTCGACAGCCGATATCGCCCCTGCTCGATTGCGGGACAGCTGCCGCGCCTGCGGGATGTCTGCGCATGACCGGGCTTTCGCATCTTGATGGCGAAGGCCGGGCGCGGATGGTCGATGTGGGCGACAAGTCCGTCACCAGCCGCCGGGCCGAAGCGCGCGGCGAACTGCGCTGCGAGGCGGAAACGCTTGCCGCTGTGCGGGCCGGAACCACGCCCAAGGGCAGCGTGATCGCCACCGCCGAACTGGCCGGTGTGATGGCCGCAAAGCGCACCGCCGACCTGATCCCATTGTGCCATCCGCTCGCGCTGTCGCAGGTGATGGTCGATATCGGTATCGACGATGCCATGCCCGGCTTCACTCTGCGCGCCGAAGTGCGGACCAGCGGTCAGACCGGGGTGGAGATGGAGGCGCTGATCGCCGTTTCGGTCGCCGCACTGACCTTGTTTGACATGCTCAAGGCGGTGGACAAGGCCATGACGATTGGCGCGATCCGGGTCACAGCCAAGGCGGGTGGCCGCTCGGGCGAATGGACTGCCGAATGATCTCGTTTGAGGAAGCAGTCGCACTGATCGCAGCGAACGCCGGACTGCTCGGCATTGAGGATGTTGTGATTGCCGAAGCGGCGGGCCGCGTGCTGGCCCGGCCGCTTCACGCTCGCTGCGCCGCGCCGCGTGTCGCCGTTGCGGCGATGGACGGCTATGCCGTGAGCGATGCCGCAACCCGGCCGGGCGAGGCGCTGAAAGTCGTCGGCGAAAGCCGAGCTGGCGCGGGATTCCCCGGCACGCTCATGGCGGGACAGGCCGTGCGGATCTTCACCGGCGCGCCAATGCCGGCCGGAGCGGACCGCTGCATCATGCAGGAATATGCCAGCCGCGATGGCGGACGGGTACAGTTCAGCGAAGGCTATGGCCCTGGCTGGCACGTGCGGGCGGCGGGAAGCGACTTTGCGGCAGGGGATCTGCTGCTTGATGCCGGAACCCGGCTGACGCCCCGCGCCATGATTGCTGCGGCAGCTGCCGATGGTGCTAGCCTGACAGTGGCGATGCGGCCTCGGGTCGCGATCATCGGTACCGGGGACGAACTCGCCCCGCCGGGCGAGGCCCATTTGCGGGCCGATGCCATTCCTGAAAGCGTGACCCACGGCGTTGCCGCGCTGATCGGTGAGACCGGAGCAATCCTGGTTGCCCGGACGATCGGCCTTGACGATCTGCCTGCATTAGTGGCCGCCGCTGGCGCTGCGCTGGATTTGGCCGATCTGGTGATTGTCACTGGTGGTGCGTCCGTTGGCGAGCGCGATTTCGCCAAGCCGATGTTCGCCGCCCACGGCCTCGACCTGATCTTCGCCAAGGTGGCGATCAAGCCCGGAAAGCCGGTCTGGCTGGGCCGCGCGCGCGGGAAATTGGTGCTGGGGCTGCCCGGCAATCCAACCTCGGCCATGGTCACAGCCCGGTTGTTCCTGATGCCGCTGCTGGCCCGCCTGCAGGGTCAATCGATCGAGGAGGTGCTGCGCTGGCGCAATCTGCCACTGGCCGCTCCGCTTGGTGCAATCGGCGGACGCGAGACTTTCGCCCGGGCACGCTGGGATGAGGCTGGGCTGACCCCGCTTGGCAACCAGGATAGCGGCGCGCAAGGGGCGCTGGCCGAAGCCGACTGGTTGATCCGCTGTCCTTCCGGTCAGCCCGAACGGGCGGCAGGAGACCTTGTTAGCGCCCTGCCATTCTGAGCCGATCTTCGGCTACGGCCAGGGCCTGCGCATCGTTGACATTGGCGAAGGGGTCGGGCGTTTCATCCCAGCCGGCCTCGGCCATGCCGACCTCCCTGGCATAGCGCCACAGCGATTGTCCGCCACCTGCGATCCATTGCTTCAGCCGCTCCGGATCACAACGCCACAGCGCCGCCATGGGGTGCAGCCGTCCGTGGCTGACCGGCAGCGCGGCGGCGTGATCGACCAGCGCCGCCTTTAGACGCGGTATCAGATCGTTCGGCAGGAACGGCAGATCGCAGCCGATCAGCAGCACTGTCTCGCGCTGCAATCTTTGCCCTTCCTGCATCGCGCTGGCGAGCGCGCTGATCGGGCCGATCCCGGTATGTGCATCGATCAGCACGGGCAGGCCAGCGCCCCAATCGCCGGTTCCTTCCCGCACTGCGAGGGCCACGTCATCGCTTTGCCGCATGGCCCAGGCAACCATGCGGTCGATCAGCCGCTGCCCATCCAGCAGGCGCGCCGGCTTGCCTCCGCCGATCCGGGATCCGTCTCCCCCGGCGGCGATCACGATCAGGGGCGGGTCAGGTGCCAAGCAGCTTGGCTCCCGCTATCACCAGCACCAGCGCCAGCAGCCTGAGCAGCGCCACGCGCGGCAGGCGCGTGGCGCTGAGCCCGCTGCCTAGCAGCCCGCCAACCACCACCGCGCCGACATAGAGCGGCGTTTCCGGTGGCAAGGCGCCAAGCTGCGCGCCCTGACCAAGCAGGCCCGCAGCACTGTTGCAGAAGATGAACGCCGCGCTGATTCCGGCAACCGTTCGCGCTTCGGCCCAGCGCATCAGCACCAGCAGCGGGCTGAGAAAGATCCCGCCGCCGGTGCCGGTCAGCCCGGCGATCAGGCCCAGCGCGCCGCCGGTCGGCAAGGCGACGGCAGGGCTGGGGGGCGATGCCACTGTCTCGGCCAGCCTGGGGCGAGAGGTCAGCGCCGTTGCCGATGCAATCAGCACCGCCCCGAGCAGCCGCCGATGCCAGGTGCCGCCCAGATCGATCGATCCGCCAAGGTAAGCCATCGGGATCGCTGCCACCGCAAACAGCGCGAACAGCCGCAGATCGAAAGCCCCGGTTCGGCGGAACTGAATGAAGGCTATGGCCGAAACGAACAGGTTCAGCACCAGGGCCAGCGGCCGCATCTGCTCTGGCACGAACCCGGCCAATGCCATCAGCGCCAGATAGGCCGATGCCCCACCATGGCCTACCGCTGCATAAAGCGCGGCGGCGGCCAGCAGCAGAAAAGCAAACAGAACCGGGTCGATCATGATGGAGTTGTTCTGGACGGCAAGGGCAGCGTCAACCGACAAATCCGATCTGCGGCGATCGGAGCACTATTGCGAGGAGCAGGAGGAAATTCAACCTGCGGTCCTGATACAACTCTGGGTCCGAAGGTTCTTAAGGTCCAAGTATATGAATTTAATGGACTAGCGAGCTTATCACGCCATGTGTGGCGTCGGCCATGACGCTGATTCTTCGCGCCAGGCTAGGCCCTGGCCGCATCGCGTTCCGGGCTGTGGGTGGTGGGAGCGGAATTGAAGCGATGCTCCCAACGAGGAGCACCCATGGCCAACAACAAATCGAAGAAGGTGCGGCATGCGGCCGCAGCGCCAACGAAAGAACCGAACACCGATCAATCGAATGCCTCGCTGGACAGCCGCATAGCCCAGCTCACTGAACTCGACACCGAGCTCACCGCGCTGGCGGAGATGACACTCCCCCAGATGCGCGCCCGCTGGCGGGAGGTCAGCGACAAGCCAGTCCCGCGGGTACGCAGCACCCTGCTGCGCTTGGCGCTGGCCTATGAGCTGCAAGCCGCACTGCATGGCGGCCTCTCGCGCCGCACCGAGCAGCGGCTCGCTTACCTCGCCGGCAAGAACGCCGCCCCCGATGCCCCGCGCCCCGGCATGCGCCTGGTCCGCGAGTGGAATGGCACCCTTCACACCGTCACGATCGACGAGGACGGCCTGATCCACTGGCAGGGCAAGACCTGGCACTCGCTGAGCGAAGTGGCGCGGGCGATCACCGGCACCCGCTGGTCGGGCCCGGTGTTCTTTGGCCTCAGGCAGCGGAGGGCCGTAACGGGATCACTCACCCTCAACACACGCATCGCAATTTATGCAAAAAATCAGGCGTGTAGATTGAATCAAGTCACTGTATTTACGCGATTTCATATTTTTGACCCCCGGTCGTTAATTCGCGGTTGCGTGAATTTTGGATCGAAGGCGGTTTCCCCCTCGAACCCTTTATAGTTTTAGTAGGGGGCACCCCCCCGGCGCGTAAGGCGCCACACCGCGGGGCAGAACGGCCGGCGAACCGAGCGTATCTGAAGG
>JAYSCF010000173.1:0-326 GCA_041915005.1 Novosphingobium sp. | reverse complement strand
TTATAGTTTTACCCTCCCCCCCCCGGGGGGCGCGGAAATTCCCGCCGGTCAGGCCGCCAACTCCGCGCCTGTCACCACTTCGCAGTCGGCCAATGGCCCCAGCCGCTCGGTGAGCCACGCCGCAGGGTTTGGGATCAAATTCAGGTTGAACATCGCGGTCCGGACCTTCTGACCGGAACCCTCGGGCCGGTAGGTCACGGCTGCCGAGGAGCGGGACATTTCGCTATTATAGAAGATCCTATAATAGCAATTTGTCCCGGTCCTCTGCCCGTCCTTCCGTGCGGCCTCGTAGTTTGGCCACAGGTCGGGGAAGCACTTCGCCCGGT
>JAYSCF010000172.1:0-4490 GCA_041915005.1 Novosphingobium sp. | reverse complement strand
CGGGGGCTTGGGGGTGCCCGGGCCCCCGCGGGCCCCCCCCCCGGCCCGCCCCCCCGGACACGTACACCCGGGGGGGGGCGGGGCGGGGGGCGGGGGCCGGCATGGCGATCTTAGCGTTACGTGATCTGATGCTCAGTCCCGCGCGGGGGGCGGGGCGAACAACGGCTCGCCGACCAGGAAGCCGACGAGGTCGGGCCGGCCGACGTGGTGGAACACCGCAATCACGGTCAGCAGGATCGGCATCGCCAGCAGCGCGCCGACCACGCCCCAGATCCAGTAGAAATAGCTGATCGCCAGCAGGATCATCACCGGGTTCACGGTAAAGCGCCGCCCCAGCACCGCCGGGGTAACCAGGTTCGCCTCGACCGCGTGGAGCGCCAGATAGGCCGCCGGTGCGACCAGCCCGCCGAGCAGCGTGGCCCCCGTGCCCAGCCCGAACAGCGCCAGGATCACCACCATCGCCAGCGGGCCAAGATAGGGTAGGAAATTGAGCAAGGCTGCAAGGCCGCCCCACATCAGCGGCGCATCGAAGCCCAGCGCCCAGGTGCCGCCGGCCACGATCACGCCGACGCCAAGGTTAATCACCCCGACGGTCAGCATGTAGGAGGCCACCAGATCCTGCACCTCGCGGATCAGCCGCGCGGCCTTGATTTCGGTGGGATTGATCGGGCGGCCATGGCGCAGATGATCGCGCATGCGGATGCGCGAGGCGATCATGAAGAACGCCATCAGCAGGGTGAACAGCGCTTCGAGCACCAGGGTCGGGGTGGCGAAGGCGACCTGTTCGATCACGGTCGGCCCGGCCAGCACCACCTCGCGCCCCGAGGTGTGCCCGGTGATCCGCAAGAGCTGGCGGTTGAGGTCGTTGATCCAGCCCAGATTGCCACGCAGCTGGGTGGCCTGCTGGGTAACCTTGCGGGCCATTTCGGGCAGCCGGTCAAAGGTGTCGAGCGCGGGCTGGAGCACGGCTGCAAGCAGCAGCACGAACACCGCCGCCGCAATCGCCAGCGCCAGGAACGAGGCAACCAGGTTGGGCACTTTCCAACGCGCCAGCCAGTCGGCCAGCGGCGAAAGCATGATCGACAGCACCAGCGCGGCGGCAAAGGGCAGGAACACCACCGAACCGATCGACAGCACGAACGGCAGGGCCATGAACAGCCCGAGGCCCAGGATCACAACCAGCACCGAGAGCAGGCGCAGCGCCTGGGCGGAGGGTACGGGATCTGGCGCGCGCATGGTCATCGGGATGCTCCGTTGCAGGGCCGTTACAGGGCCTTTGCGTAGACGTTGTAGACCTTGTTGACCTTGCTATCGATCGCCTCTGCGATGGCGTTCATCCCCTGGTTGTCATCCAGGATCCAGCCGATCTCGCCGCGCTTGCCGGCATAGTCCTTGACCGCGGCGCGGCGGATATATTCGATCATCATGAAAGCCAGCTGGCTGGCGAGCCGGCTCGATTGCAGGCGCTTTTTCACCCCCATCAGCGGAACCCGCATATCGGCCGGGCGCGGCTTCAGGATCCACAGCCCCAGCCGCAGCCAGCCCAGCAGCGACGGCTTGCCGTTGGGGCGAACCCAGCGTTTCTGCGCCTGGTTGAGATCGGGCAGGGTCATCATGAAGGCCACTGGTTCGCCTTCCAGTTCGGCGATCATGATCAGGTCTTCGCGCACCAGCGGCTTCAATTTCTTGCCGGTGTGGGCGATTTCGGCATCGGTGATCGGCACGAAACCCCAGTTGTCGGACCAGGCATCGTTGAGAATGTCGAGGATCGTCGCCGCTTCGGCATCGAACTTCGCCTTGTCGACCTTGCGGATGCGGATCCGCCCGTTCTTTTCGCCCGAGGCAACGATCCGCTGGATCAGCGGCGGAAATTCGCGGGTGATGTCGAGTTCATAGGTGTTGAGCACCTTGGCGCAGGCATAGCCGCGCGCCTCGATCCAGCCCTGGTAGTGCGGCTTGTGGTGGCCCATCATCACCATCGGCGGGTGATCGTGGCCCTGGACCAGCAGGCCCGGCTCTTCCCAGACCGACAGGTTCATCGGCGCCAGCACGCGGGTCATGCCCTGTTCGCGCAGCCAGCCTTCGGCCGCGGCGATCAGCGCGGCGGCGACTGCTTCATCCTCGGCCTCGATCGCGCCCCAGTTGCCGGTACCCGGGCCCATGCCCTGTTCGGCCGGCTGGGTCAGCGCCAGTTCATCGATATGCGCCGAAATGCGCCCGACGACCCGCCCTGCGCGGCGGGCGAGGAACAGTTGCACGCGGGCATGCGCGAAGAACGGATTGCCCTCGGGGCTGAACTTGGCGACTTCCTCGGCGCGCAGCTGGGGCACATAGTTGGGATCATCGGCATTGAGGCGATAGGCCAGATCGATGAACGCGTCGAAATCGGCCTTCGAGGCAACCGGGGTGATGGAAATTTCGCTGTGGGCCACGATCTTGCCTTTGTTGGGGTCTAGCGCAAAACGCGCGACGCGATGTGCGCACTGCCTTGCCAAGTGGCGGGGCGTGCGTCAATTCGCGGGATAGATCGGGCGGCAAGGCCAAGCCTTCGGCCCATGGCACATTCTGGAATGGTTGCATGACGGTGCAGGAAACGATCGAGGCGGCAGGCGCCGCTGGGCAAGGGGCCAAGCTGGCGGTGATCCCCGACGACAAGGAGATGCTGCGCGCGGCGGTTGAATTGACCCGCGACATTGCCGAGGCGCGGCCCGAAATCTACTGGCCCGACATGCTGGTTTCGGCCGGGATCGGCTATGCCGCACTCGCCGGTGCGATCCTTGCGCCGAGCCTGCCGGTGGCGGTGGCATGCGGCGTGATTTCCGCGATCGCGCTGTACCGCGCGCTGTTGTTCATCCACGAGTTGACCCACATCCACCGCAATGCCCTGCCGGGGTTCCGCTTTGCCTGGAACCTGCTGGTCGGGATTCCGCTGCTCACCCCCTCGCTGATGTACGAAGGGGTGCACACGCTGCACCATGCGCGCACCCGCTATGGCACGGCGGAAGATCCGGAATACCTGCCGCTGGGCTTGATGAAGTGGTGGTCGCTGCCGGTGTTCATCCTGGCGGCCGTGCTGCTGCCGCTGGGGCTGCTGATCCGCTGCGCGGTGCTCAATCCGCTGGGCGTGGTGATTCCGCCGCTGCGCCGGCTGGTGTGGGAGCGCGCCTCGGCGCTGTCGATCAATCCCGATTTTCGCCGCCGCCCGCCCGAAGGTGATTTTGCCCGAATGGTGTTCTGGCAGGAACTGGGCGCTTCTGTCTGGGCGATCGCGCTGCTGGCCGGCAGCTATGCCTATGGCTGGCGGCCGCTGCTGATCGGCATGGGCGTGGTTTCGGTGGTGGCCGTGCTGAACCAGGTTCGCACCCTCGTTGCGCACCTTTGGGTTAATGATGGCGAGGCGATGACGGTGACCGGGCAATACCTCGATTCGGTCAATGTGCCGCCACCGGCGGTGCTGGCCCCGGTCTGGGCGCCGGTGGGCTTGCGCTATCACGCGCTGCACCACTTGCTGCCCTCGATGCCGTACCATTCGCTGGGCGAGGCCCACCGCCGCCTGATCGCCCACCTTGGCGGGGGATCGACCTATGACCAGGCGAACTATCCGGGGCTGCTGCCGCTGGTGGGGCGGCTGGCCAAGAGCACGATGACCGCGCGGTAATCTTCGCTGCGCTATTCCTCGGTGCGGATCAGCACCGTTTCGCCCAGCAGCAGGAACAGGAAGAACGGCGCCCAGGCCGCGATCAGCGGCGGGTAGCCGCCGAAGTTGCCCATGGCGAGCGCGGCATTGTCGACCACGAAATAGGCAAAGCCCAGCGCCATGCCGATCACCGCGCGGACCAGCAGCTGGCCCGACCGCGCCAGGCCAAAGGCCGCGACCGAACCGAGCAGCGGCATCAGCAGGGCCGAGAGCGGCCCCGAAAGCTTGTGCCACCATTTGCCGTCAAGCTCGCTGGTGCGCCGGCCCGACGCCTTGAGCGCAGTGATTGAGCGGCCGAGGGTGAGGATGTCCTGCCGGTCGGCATCGATCCGGGTGATGGCGACCTGCGCCGGGGATACGCCGGCCGCCACGATCTGAGGGGCGATCCGGGTGGTGCTGGTGGTGGCAACGTCAAAGCGGGTCGGGCTTTCCAGCTTCCAGCCGGGCGCGGCATAGCTGGCCGCCGGGCTGCGCAGTTGAGCCACGACCATGCCGGCCGCATCGCGCTGATACCAGGTCACCCCGGTCATCCGCATCGCGGCGCCGCTGCCGGTAACCTGGGCGGCCGACAGAATGTTGGGGCCATCGGGCACGTAGAGGTTTTCGCGGGCGGCGGGATCGGCCGGGATCGGGCCATAGCCTGCCGCTTCCCAGGCCTTGAGCGTGCCGGTTGCGCGGGTCACCACCCATTCGTTGAACACCAGGCTGACAGCGGAGATCCCCATCGCGCTAAGCAGCAGCGGGGCCAGGATCTGGTGCGCGGAAAGCCCCGCGGCGCGCATCGCGATCACTT
>JAYSCF010000171.1:0-4500 GCA_041915005.1 Novosphingobium sp. | reverse complement strand
GCCAGGGAAGATGACCACTGGCTCGACCGTGTCGGCAGTATCGTCATCCTCGGCAATGCGCACGAAGGGGCTGCGGACCAGCGCGGCCTGCCCGATGTCGAGCAGCGAGCCATAGTCCTCGTCCGCTGCGGCTTCGTTGGCGGCCATTTCGCCTTCAGCGGGCCTGAGCGAACTGGCAGCGGGGGCGGGCATCGGGATGTGGCGGGGCGGCAGCAGGCTGTCGAGCAGGGCTGCGTCCTCGTCATTTTCTGCGGGTTCAAGGCTGATCGGGCGCAGCGCCGCGGGCAGCTCGGTCGGGAAGATGGCAGCCTGCGGCGCTGCGGCTGCCGGTTCGGGCGCCGGGCCATGGGCGGCGAAGGGCCGCTCAATCGGGGCCTCGCTCGGGTCGAATTCGCCCAGCGGCGGGACATAGGGCGGCGGGATCAGGCAGTCATCGGCGGGCGGGCAATCGGCCGCAGACGTGGCGGCCCGCGCGGCGGCATTGCGAACAGCGCGGCGGCGCAGGGCATCGCCCAGGCGGTGGGCCAGGTCGATCATCGCCGGCTCGCCGCTATCGGGCGCAGGGGCTGCGGCGGGGGGCACATCGACTTGCGGCGTGGGCTCTAGCGGTGCTTCGTCCGCCAATTCAGGCTGCGGGGCATTGCCGCGCGGCGGGAACAGCGGCGCGGCTTCGGCGGTATCGAACACCGAGGATTGATAGCCGTGGTCGCGGATGAATTCACCGGGAAGGTGATCGCCGCTGACCGTCTGCCCGAAGACCTGGCGCGGTGCGGCGTCGAACTGTTCGCTGGGCGCCATGCCGAAGACCTGGCGGGGCGGCACGGCATCGCCGGCCTCGTCGATTGCCAGCACGGCCATCCCGGGCTGGCTCGGCTCCCACTGCTCTGCGGCCCAGTCGCTGGTCTCAGCCGCGGGTGCAAGCGTCATCCCGGCAAGATCAAGCGGGGCATCGGCCGGGCGCATCAGTTCGCCCAGGTTCATGTCGGCCACGGCGAAGATCTGCGGCGCGCCGCCGGGAAGCGGGGCCATGTCGTGCGGCACGTAGAGGTCGTCCTCGTCGTCGAGCGCCAGGGCCCGGCGGCGGCTGGCAACAACGCCCGGCTGCGGGTCGGCTGCATCGTCGCGGTCGAACAACATGGAAGGGGTAGCATCGGGCGCGGGGGTGCTGGCGCCCTGTTCTTCGGTGCGGGCGCCGCGTTTGCGCTGGGCGGGTTCCTGCGAGCTGCGAGCAAGCCGGCGGGCGAAGAACGCGCCGACGATCGCGCCGATCGCGGCCATGACCAGAGCCAGCAACATCCGCGCAGTCACGCCCAGCGGCGGCGCGGCGGCGGGAATGATCAGATCGATCCGGCTGCGGATGACCAGATCTTCCAGCAGCGAGGGCCGCACGGCGAGGCTGCCCAGGCCGAACAGCGCGGCAAACCACAGCGCGACCACGGCCGGAAACAGCTGGTGGCTGGTGATCGGCTTGCCCTTGGGCGCCTTGCGGTCTGGCTTGGCCACGATTGAATTACCCCTGTTTCGAAGCCGGCTTGGCCAGCCTGTTCAGGCGGCGCGGGCGCGGCAACTGGCTGATCGGGCTATCAGGGTTTGGTAAACAACCTCATAACGCCGGACATTGCGGGCCCAGTCATGCGCTTCGGCAACATGGGCGCGCCCGGCTGCTCGGCGGGCCTCCCACAGCTCGGGCGCGGCGAGCAGATCGGCAAGCGCCGCAGCGCAGGCCGCGGGATCATCGGGCGGAAACAAGGTGCCGGTAACGCCATCGGCGATCAGTTCGCGGTGGCCGCCCACGTCCGATGCGGCAACCAGCTGGCCCTGGGCCATGGCTTCGAGCGGTTTG
Organism: Novosphingobium sp.; assembly: GCA_041915005.1. Classification (GTDB taxonomy): domain Bacteria; phylum Pseudomonadota; class Alphaproteobacteria; order Sphingomonadales; family Sphingomonadaceae; genus Novosphingobium. The sequence continues at coordinate 2,657 of JAYSCF010000171.1, read as the reverse complement.
AGCGGGGTAACCAGATCGGTCAGCCGGCTGCGCTTGCGCGGATAGGCCATGACATCGACCAGCGCGTAATAGCGCTCGACCTCGCTGTGCGGAACGCGCCCGACGAAGCGGATTGCGCTGGCCGCCGGGCTGGCCTGGGCCTGGGCCCGCAGCGCGGCCTCGCAGGGGCCGCCGCCGACCAGCAGCAGCCGGGCATCGGGTAGCCGCGCGCACAGCGCGGGCATCGCCGCGATCAGGTCATCAAGGCCTTCATAGTCATAGAAGCTGCCGATGAAGCCCACCACCGGGCCGGCGCCCAGCCCCAGCTCGGCGGCGAGCTGGGGGTCGGGCGCGGCGCCTTCGCCGAACAGGGCCAGGTCGACCCCGTTGGGGCTGAGCATGATCCGCGCGGGATCGGTGCCGCGCGCCACGAGGTCATCCTTGAGCCCCTGGCAGATTGTCACCACGTGATCGGCGCGCGCCACCACGTGGCTTTCGAGCGCGCGGGTCAGGCGGTATTTGAGGCTGCCTGCGCTGCCCGTGCCGTTCGACACTGCTGCATCTTCCCAGAAGGCGCGAATTTCATAGACCACCGGAATGCCGAGCCGCTTGCCCGCGATCAGCGCCGCCTTCCCGCACAGCGCAGGGCTGTGGGCGTGGAGCACGTCGGGCCGCCAGTCGGCCGCCAGCGCCACGATCGCATCGGCCAGCAGGGCAATCTCGCGCCATTCGCGCATGGCCGGCGGGCCTGATGCCGCGCCGCGGGTGCGATGAAAGGTCAGCCCTTCGGCCTGTTCGACATCTGGGCCATCCGCGCTGTGGCGCAGCCCGGTGATGCCGCGCACCTCCAGCCCCGATTCCGCCTGCGCCGACAGGATCGCGCGGGTGCGAAAGGTATAGCCGCTGTGCAGCGGCAGCGAATGGTCAAGGACATGGAGGATCCGGGTCATTGCCGCCGTTCCTAGGCCAGCAAGGCTTAACGCGGCGTCAACTCGGGCTTGCTAGGGGCAGGGGGCGATGATCGACTATTTCGCCCTTGCCCTGACCCACGGCCTGCTCGGCATCGCGTTCTGGCGCCTGCTGCGGCGCGATGATCTTGATGCCGAAGGGCCGCGCGGCGCCGATCCTGCGCCCCTGACGGATAAGCCGCCAGTCGGACCGGTCGCCGACGATCGTTTCCGCCTTCGCGGGCGCACGCCGCGTGCTTGATCTGGCGATCACCCTGTTCACCCTGGCGCTGCTCGCGCTGGGGCTGCGCCGGCCCTACCTGTGGGTGCTGGCCTATCTCTACATCGACATCCTGGCCCCGCAGAAGATTTCCTACCGGCTGCTGGCCGCCTTGCCGATCTCGCTGATCGCCTTTGTCCTGGCCTTCGCCGGGTGGGTGCTGCTCGATGACAAGCGCGATAGCCGCTTTACCCTGCGCCAAGGGCTGATCGGGGTGCTGCTGCTCTATTGCGGAGTGACCACGATGATGGCCGATTTTCCTGTCGAGGCGGCGGACAAGTGGGCCTGGGTCTGGAAGGCGCTGATCTTCGCGCTGTTCCTGCCGCTGACCCTGCGCACGCGGCTGCGGATCGAAAGCGCGGCCCTGGTCATGGTGCTGGCGGTGGGCGCGATCATCATCGATGGCGGGATCAAGACCATCGCCGGCGGCGGCGGTTATGGCGAACTGCACCTGTTCATCAACGACAACATCGGGCTTTACGAAGGCTCGATCATTTCGGCGGTGGCGATCGCGGTGATCCCGCTGGTGCTGTGGCTGATGAAGCATTCGACGATCTTTCCGCCCGACTGGCGGGTGAAGCTGTTCGGTGCCGCGCTGATCTTCGCCTGCGTGCTGATCCCGGTGGGCACCCAGGCGCGCACGGGGCTGCTGTGCATCGGCTTGCTTGGCGTCTTGTCGCTGCGCACGGTCAAGCGCCGGTTCCTCTATGTCTCGCTGGCCGCGCTCGCGGCGCTGGCGGCGATTCCCTTCCTGCCCGACAGCTACACCAAGCGGATGAGCACGATCGAGAACCATGGTTCCGATGAAAGCGCATCGACCCGGGTGGCGGTGTGGATGTGGACGCTCGACTATGTGAAGGACCATCCCTTCGGCGGCGGGTTCGATGCCTATCGCGGCAACAAGCTGCGGATCGAGCTGCGCGAAGGGGAGGGCGGCAATGTCGACGTTACCGAAACCTTCGACAAGGCCCGGGCCTATCATTCGAGCTATTTCGAGATGCTGGGCGAACAGGGCTGGCCGGGTCTGGTCCTGTGGCTGTGGCTGATGCTGTCGGGGCTGTGGCAGATGGAGCGGATCCGCGCGAAGTGGAAACACCGCACGGCGTCCGACGAAACGTGGGCCGCGCCGTTGGCCAATGCGCTGCAGCAATCGCTGCTGATCTACATGACCGGATCGCTGTTCGTCGGCATCGCCTACCAGCCGTTCTGCTATATGCTGATCGGCCTGCAGTGCGGGCTGTGGAGCTATCTGCGGCGAATCGATTCGCCGGTTAGGCCGCTGATTTCTGAGCGGCCGCCGCTCAGTCTCGGCAATGCCGTAGCGGCAGGCTAAGGCGCGTTGCACGCTGGCCCGGCTTGGGCCATGACTATGCCTTTCCATAGGTCAGGAGAGGCACATGACCCCGCAGGAACTGCAGGCCAAGGTTGGCCAGAACATCGGCGTTTCGGAC
>JAYSCF010000170.1:0-4512 GCA_041915005.1 Novosphingobium sp. | reverse complement strand
GGGTGAGGTCGCGGGCATATTTCTTCATCGCGTCATAGGCGTTTTCGGCGCTGGCGCTGTCGGCACTGCGGCCGCCGGTCAGCTCCTGGATCGCGGTTTCAAGCGCCTTGGGATCGACATTGGCGGCTTTCAGAGCCTGGCCTGCCGCCGTGGTGGCGGCAAGCGCCAGCGCCTGCAGCATGCGCTGCACCGACACGAAGCTGTCGCTCGCCTTGGTGGCGAGCTGCTCGGCCTGGTCAAGCACGCGCACGGCATCGCTTTCCAGCCCGGGCGTTTGCTGCGCGCCGCTGCCCGATACCGCCGGGATCTTGGCCAGCGCCTTGTCGACCTCGGCCTGGGCCAGGCCGGTATTGCCGCCGGCGCGCTGGATCAGCCCGGCAGCCATGCCTTCGTTGTCTTCGAGCAGGGCCTTGAGAATGTGTTCAGGGGTGATCCGCTGATGGTTCAGCCGGATCGCCACGGTCTGCGCGCTCTGGAGAAAGCCCTTGGCGCGGTCGGTGAATTTTTCGAGGTTCATGGGTATGCAAGCCTCCTGTTACACCGTGAGGTAGTGTGGCTTATCGGCAACACAAGGGGGTGGCCGCAAATTCCTGCCCCGCCATGCCGCCGGTGCGAAGCATCGCGCCGTTCGTCGATAGATGGTGACAAAGCCCTGCCCCTCACGGCAAGAGGTTTTCTATTCAACCGCCTGAAAGACCACCGCCATGCGCCGCTTGCTGACCACCTCGCTTCTGGCCCTGTCGCTCGCCGCCTGCGCCGGCCACCAGCCGCCGGTGACCAGCCCGGCCCCGCAGGTTCAGGCCCAGGCACAAGTCGCGCCGCCAGCCCCGGCGCAGCCCGCGCCGCTGGCCGACCTCGTCAAGGCGGTCGACATTCCATACGAGCGCTTCACGCTCGACAACGGGCTGACCGTGCTGGTCCACACCGATCGCAAGGCGCCGATCGTGGGGGTCACGCTCTACTACCGGGTCGGCTCGAAAAGCGAGCCCAAGGGCCGCACCGGCTTTGCCCACCTGTTCGAACACCTGATGTTTGGCGGCAGCGAAAACGTGCCCAATTTCGACATTCCGCTCGAAGGTGCAGGCTCGACCTCGACCAATGGCTCGACCTGGTTCGATCGCACCAACTATGTCGAAACCGTGCCCACCGGCGCGCTTGATCTGGCGCTGTTCCAGGAAAGCGATCGGATGGGCCATCTGCTGGGTGCGGTCAGCCAGGACAAGCTCGACAAGCAGCGCGGCGTTGTCCAGAACGAGAAGCGCCAGGGCGACAACGATCCCTATGGCCTGGCCGACTATGCGATCAGCGAAGGGCTGTTCCCGGTTGGCCACCCCTATCGCCACGCCACCATCGGTTCGATGGCCGATCTCGATGCCGCCAGCCTGGCCGATGTGCGCCAGTGGTTCACCGGCAACTATGCGCCCAACAACGTGATCCTGGTGCTGTCGGGCGATATCGATGCCGCCGCCGCCCGCCCCAAGGTGGAACAGTGGTTCGGCGCGATCCCGCGCGGGGCGGCTGTCGCCCCGGTCAGCGCCGCGCCGGTCACGCTGGCGGCCCCGGTTGCCCGCGAAATGGCCGATCAGGTTCCGGTGCTGCGGCTCTACCGGGTGTGGAGCGGCCCCGGCACCAATGATGGCGATGCGCTGGCGCTCGACATGGGGATGCGGGTGCTGGGGGGCCTCGCCTCATCGCGGCTCGACAATGCGCTGGTGCGCGGACAGCAACTGGCCGTGGCGGTAACCGCCGGCGCCCAGCAGTTCGAACAGATCAGCCAGCTCCAGATCACCATGGACGTCAAGCCCGGGGTGGACCGGGCCGTGGCCGAACGCGCCTTCGATGCCGAAATCCAGCGGTTCCTGGCCCAAGGGCCCAGCGAAGACGAACTGCGCCGCGCCGCCACCAGCGCGGTGGCCGGGCAGATCAACGCGCTCGAACAGGTCGGCGGGTTTTCGGGCAAGGGCGCGCAACTGGCCGAAGGCTTGCTCTATTCGGGCGATCCGCAGCAGTTCAAGAAAGACCTCGCCCATATCGCCGCCTTGACCCCGGCCGAGGTTCAGGCCGCGATGCGGCGATGGCTCTCGCGCCCGGTCTATGCCCTGGCGGTCAGCCCGGGGCCGCGGACCGAAAATGGCGCCGCGATGGGCGGCTGGGGCGATGAAGCCGCCAGCAAGCCGCCCAAGCCCGATGCCAAGCGCCCCGCGCCGCGGCTCGCCACCGGCCCCAAGCGCAGCGCGCCGGCCGTCGCCCCGGTGGGCGCACTGACCTTCCCCCAGGCCGAGCGCACCACCCTGTCGAACGGGATCGCGGTCACCCTGGCGCGGCGCAGCGCGGTGCCAACCGTGCTGGTCAGCCTCAATTTCGATGCCGGCTTTGCCGCCGATGCGCAGGACACCCCCGGCACCCAGGGGCTGATGCTCGACCTGCTCGACGAAGGAACCGCCACGCGCGATGCCACCCAAATCGCCGAGGAACAGGAACGGCTGGGCGCCCACCTGTCGAGCGGGGCCAGCCTCGATTCCTCGTCGGTCACGCTGTCGGCGCTGAGCGCCAACCTTGCCCCCTCGCTCGACCTGCTGGCCGACGTGGTGCGCAACCCCGCCTTCCGCGAGGCCGATGTTGCCCGGGTGCGCGATCAGCAGCAGGCCGATCTGGCCCAGGCCATGGCCAGCCCGCGCGCTCTGGGCGTGCGCAGCCTGGCCCCGCTGCTGTTCGGCGCGGGCCACCCCTATGGCCTGCCGAGCGACGGGCTGGGCGATCCGCGGTCGCTTGCCGCGCAAAGTGCCGCTTCGCTGCGCGCCGCGCATAACAAGTGGCTGCGCAGCGATAGCCTGCGGATCACCGTCACCGGCGATATCACGATGGACCAGCTGAAGCCGCTGCTCGAACGCGCCTTTGGCACCTGGGCGCCGCCCGCCACCCCGCGCCCGGTCAAGCACCTGGATGCGGCCGCGCCTGCCCCGCGCCCGCGGATCGTGCTGATCGACCGGCCGGGATCGCCCCAGTCGGTGATCGTCGCGGGCCGGGTGCTGCCGCTGACCGGGCGCGATCAGGGCCACGAGGCGCTCGATCTGGCCAACGAGGTGCTGGGCAACGGCTTTCTCAGCCGGCTCAACATGGACCTGCGCGAAGACAAGGGCTGGTCCTATGGCGTGCGCTCGTCGGTCAGCAGCCCGCAGGGGCCGCGCACGCTGATGCTGGTGGCCCCCGTCCAGTCGGACCGCACCGGGGATTCGATCCGCCTGATCCTCAAGGACATGGCCGCCTTCCCCGCCGCGCACGGGGTCGATCCGATCGAACTGGCGCGGGTGACCGATGGCAATATCCGCGGCCTGCCCAACCGGTTTGAAACCAATGCCCAGGTGCTGGGCGCGATCGTCATGAACGAGCGGCTGGGCCGCGCGGACGATTATTACACCACCCTGCCCGCCCGCTACCGCGCGATCGATGCCGCCGCGATCGACGGTGCGGCACGCGAATGGCTCGGCGCCAAGGGGCTGGTCTTCGTGGTGGTGGGCGATCGCAAGCTGGTTGAACCGCAGCTCAAGGGGCTGGGCTTGCCGGTTGAACTGGCGCCCACGCCCCCGGTTGACACCGCGCCCGCCACGGGCGAGTGATACGTTACTTACCCCCCTGTAAGTTGAGGAGAGATTCGATGTCGGTTGCAGGCACTTACGAATGCGTGACCAAGACCCCGATGGGCGACCAGAAGAGCGATGTGACCATCGTTGTCGATGGTGACACCTTCACCGGCAGCAACGTCGGCGCGATGGGTTCGATGGATCTGGAAAACGGCAAGGTCGATGGCAACAAGCTGACCTGGTCGATGAAGATGACCGTCCCCATGCCGATGACCCTCGAAGGCGAAGCCGTGGTCGATGGCGACACCCTGACCGGCTCGGTCAAGGCCGGCGCCTTCGGCAGCTTCCCGATGAGCGGCACGCGCAAGGGCTAAACCCCGCGCCGCAAGGCCTGAAAACACGAAGGGCGCCGGAAGCGATTCCGGCGCCCTTTGCTGTTGGGTCAGGCGCGAGGCCTTCAGCCGAGCTTCGCCTTCAGCACCTGGTTGACCAGCTGCGGATTGCCCTTGCCCTGCATCGCCTTCATCGTCTGGCCGACGAAGAAGCCGAACAGGGCTTCCTTGCCGCCCTGGTATTCGGCAACCTTGTCGGCATTGGCGGCCAGCACGCCGTCAACCGCCGCTTCGATCGCGCCGGTATCGGTGCTCTGCTTGTTGGCTTCGATTTCGGCGGCCAGGTCGATGTCGCTGGTCAGGTGCAGCTCGAACAGTTCCTTGGCCTTGCTGCCCGAAATCAGCCCGCTTTCGGTTGCCACCACGATCGCGGTGTTCGCCTCGACCGTGTTCTTGGGATGGTCCGAACCGGCGCCCGCGGCATTGAGCACGCCCGGCTGCTCTGACAGCGACCAGTTGGCCACGCGCTTGGCCACATCGGCCTCGCCCTTGCCGCTGGCCTTGGCGACCGAGGCCAGCAGGCCTTCGAATTCGCGCGC
>JAYSCF010000169.1:0-4603 GCA_041915005.1 Novosphingobium sp. | reverse complement strand
CCGTGGCGCAGAAGCGGGTGCCCATGTTGATCCCCTCCGCGCCCAGCGCCAGGGCGGCCGCCAGCCCGCGCCCATCGCCGAACCCGCCCGAGGCGAGCAGCGGAATCTTGACCGTGTCGGCCGCCGCCGGGATCAGGATCAGGCCCGGGATATCGTCTTCACCCGGGTGCCCGGCGCATTCGAACCCGTCGATCGAGATCACATCGACCCCGGCCTTTTCGGCCGAAAGCGCATGGCGCACCGCGGTGCACTTGTGCAGGATCTTGATCCCGTGGGGCTGCATCATTTCCCACAGTTCGCGCACCGCAGGCGTGCCGGCGGTTTCAACCGCTTTCACACCGCTGTCGATGATGACCTGGGTATAGGCCTTGTAATCGGGCGGGTTGATCGTGGGAAACACGGTCATGTTCACGCCGAAGGGCTTGCTGGTCATGCCTTTGCAGCGTTCGATCTCGGCGGCGAGCGCTTCGGCGCTGGGCTGGGTCAGGCCGGTGATGATGCCAAGCCCGCCGGCATTGGACACGGCCGAGGCCATTTCCGCCGTGCCAACCCACTGCATCCCGCCCTGAACGATCGGATGCTCGATCCCGAGCAGTTCGGTAATGCGTGTCTTGAGCGCCATGAATCCCCTCCGTGGAATCTGTTTGACGACTCGTTTAACCGATCAATTAAAATTGGCAATGGGCAATGCCGCGCACCGGCGCAGCGGCGTGTTCAGAGCGCCTGGCCCGCCGCCCGTCCGCTGGCCCAGGCCCACTGGAAATTGTAGCCGCCCAGCCAGCCGGTCACGTCCACGGCCTCGCCAATGGCGTAAAGCCCGGGCACCTTGCGCGCCGCCATCGTCTGGCTGGAAAGCTCGGCCGTGCTGATCCCCCCGGCGGTGACTTCGGCCTTGGCAAAGCCTTCGCTGCCGTTGGGCATGAAGGCCCAGTCGGCCAGCCGCGCCTCGGCCGCGCGCAGGGCCTTGTCGGTCAGCTGCCCGAGTTCGCCATCGCTGCCGAGCAGGTCGATAAGCCGCGCCGCCAGCCGCTCGGACAGGGTTTCGCCCAGCAGCTTCTTCAGCCGCGCGCGCGGCTGGGCACGCTTGGCCTCCAGCAGCCAGCCGGCAGGACGATCGGGCAGGAAATCGATCCGCACCGCATCGCCGCGCTTCCAGTAGGATGAAACCTGCAGGATCGCCGGGCCGGACAGCCCGCGATGGGTGAACAGCGCGGCTTCGCGGAACGCGGCCTTGTTGCACCGGGCGGTGACCTCGGCCGAGACGCCCGACAATTCGCGGAACAGCACATCGTCCCCGCCCAGTGTCAGCGGCACCAGCGCGGGGCGCGGCTCCACCACCTTGAGACCGAACTGGCGGGCGAGGTCATAGGCAAAGCCGCTCGCCCCCATCTGCGGGATCGAAGGCCCGCCGGTGGCGATCACCAGCGCGGGCGCGCACAGCACCTGTCCGCCCTGGGCCACATGGAACAGCCCATCGGCATGGGTGATGGCGCCCGCGGCTTCGCCGCAGCGCAGGTCCACCCCGCCCTTGGCGCACTGATCGAGCAACAGGTCGACGATCTGCCGCGCCGAGCCATCGCAGAACAGCTGGCCCAGCGTCTTTTCATGCCAGGCGATGCCATAGGCTTCGACCAGGGCCAGGAAATCGGCGGGGGTATAGCGGCTCAGCGCCGACTTGGCGAAGTGCGGATTGGCCGAAAGGTAGCGGTCGGGCGCGGTGTGGAGATTGGTGAAATTGCACCGCCCCCCGCCCGAAATCAGGATCTTCTTGCCCGGCGCATCGGCCTGGTCGAGCAGGGCAACGCGCCTGCCCCGCTGCCCGGCCACGCTGGCGCACATCATCCCGGCCGCACCGGCACCAAGGACGATGGCATCGAACGCCTCGGTCATGCCGGGGCCAGTTCCAGCGCCAGCGCCTCGGCCACCTTGATCCCGTCGACCGCGGCCGAAAGGATGCCCCCGGCATAGCCCGCGCCTTCACCCGCCGGATAGAGTCCGCGAGTGTTGATCGATTGACAATCGGCCCCGCGCCGGATCCGGATCGGCGACGAAGTGCGGGTTTCAACCCCGGTCATCACCACGTCGGGATGGTCATAGCCCGGCACCTGCCGCCCGAACACGGGCAAGGCCTCGCGGATCGCCTCAATCACGAAATCGGGCAGGCACTGCGACAGGTCGGTCAGCTTGACCCCCGGCTTGTAGGACGGGGTCACGACGCCAAATTCGCTGGACGGTACGCCGTTCAGGAAATCGCCAACCTTTTGCCCCGGCGCCTGATAGTTCGATCCGCCCGCCACGAAGGCCAGCGATTCCAGCTGGCGCTGCAATTCCATGCCGGCCAGCGGATGGCCCGGAAAATCGCGTTCGGGCTCGATATCGACCACCAGCCCCGAATTGGCGTTGAATTCGGCGCGCGAATACTGGCTCATCCCGTTGGTGACGACGCGGCCCTCTTCGCTGGTCGCGGCCACCACGCGCCCGCCCGGGCACATGCAGAACGAATAGACCGAGCGCCCGTTCGAGGCCTTGTGCGCGATCGAATAGGCCGCCGGCCCCAGGATCTTGTTGCCCGCCGCCGGGCCATAGCGCGCCTTGTCGATCCAGCTTTGCGGATGTTCGATCCGCACCCCGATGGCAAACGGCTTGGCCTCGACGTGGATGCCGCGTTCGTGAAGCTTGGTGAAGGTGTCGCGCGCCGAATGCCCCACCGCCATGATCACGTGTTCGCACGGCAGGTATTCGCCGGTGGAAAGGTGCAGGCCCTTGAGCTGCTGCTGCCCGTCTGCGGCGGCTTCGACCTCGAAATCCTCGACCCGGGTGCCGAAGCGGTATTCACCGCCCAGGCTCTCGATCGTTTCGCGGATCGACATCACCATGGTGACGAGGCGGAAGGTGCCGATGTGCGGGTGGGCCTCGGTCAGGATGTCATCGGGCGCGCCCGCCTTGACGAATTCGACCAGCACCTTGCGCCCGAGATGGCGGGGATCCTTGATCCGCGAATAGAGCTTGCCATCGGAAAAGGTGCCGGCCCCGCCCTCGCCGAACTGGACGTTGCTTTCGGGCGTCAGCACGCTCTTGCGCCACAGCCCCCAGGTATCCTTGGTGCGTTCGCGCACGGCCTTGCCGCGTTCGATGATGATCGGCTTGAAGCCCATCTGCGCCAGCACCAGCGCGGCCAGCAGCCCGCAAGGCCCCGCCCCGATCACCACCGGGCGCGGGCCGCTCCACCCCTCGGGCGCGTGGGTGGGAAACTTGTAGCTGGTATCGGGTGCGGTGCGGACGTTATGATCATCGGCAAAGCGCGCCAGCACGCCCGCTTCGTCCTTCACCGCCACATCGAGCGCATAGACCAGCTGGATCGCCGATTTCTTGCGCGCATCGTTGCCGCGCTTGACCACGGTGTAGCGGTCCAGCTCGTCGGCACGAATGCCCAGCCGCGCAGCAATGGCAGCAGGCAGATCGTCCGCGGTGTGATCCAGCGGGAGCTTCAGTTCATTGAGGCGCAGCATGATCGCCTGCCCCTAGCCCGCTTCGCGCCAAAACGAAATGGCCCGCCACGCGAAAGGGGCGCGTGACGGGCCAAACTTCCTCCCCAGGAAGTGTCTAGCGGGTGTTACGCCGCAAACTGGTTCCCCCGCGGCGTCAGGCCGCGAACTGATTCATCGTATTGGCCGCGCCGCCAGCCTTGAGAGCGGCTTCACCGGCGAAGTATTCCTTGTGATCATCGCCAATGTCGGAGCCGCTCATGTTCTGGTGCTTCACGCAGGCGATGCCCTGGCGGATTTCCTGGCGCTGCACGCCCTTGACGTAGCCCAGCATGCCCTGATCGCCGAAGTATTCCTTGGCGAGATTGTCGGTGCTGAGCGCGGCCGTGTGATAGGTCGGCAGGGTAATCAGGTGGTGGAAAATGCCCGCCTGAGCAGCCGCATCGCGCTGGAAGGTGCGGATGCGTTCGTCGGCTTCGTCGGCCAGCGCGCTGCCGTCATAGTCCACGCTCATCAGCTTGGCGCGGTCATAGGCGGACACGTCCTTGCCTTCGGCGGTCCAGGCATCGAACACCTGCTGGCGGAAGTTCAGGGTCCAGTTGAAGCTGGGCGAATTGTTATAGACCAGCTTGGCGTTCGGGATCACTTCGCGGATCCGGTCAACCATGCCGCCGATCTGGCCGATGTGCGGCTTTTCGGTTTCGATCCACAGCAGGTCCGCCCCGTTCTGAAGGCTGGTGATGCAATCGAGCACGCAGCGGTCCTCGCCCGTTCCGGCGCGGAACTGGTAAAGGTTGCTGGGCAGGCGCTTGGGCCGCAGCAGCTTGCCATCGCGGCTGATCAGGACATCGCCGTGGCCGATTTCGCTGACTTCATCGCAATCGAGGAAGCTGTTGTACTGATCGCCAATGTCACCGGCTTCGCGGGTGAAGGCGATCTGCTTGGTCAGGCCGGCGCCCAGCGAGTCGGTACGGGCAACGATCACGCCGTCTTCAACGCCCAGTTCCATGAAGGCGTAACGCACGGCGCGGATCTTCGCGAGGAAGTCCTCATGCGGAACGGTGACCTTGCCGTCCTGGTGGCCGCACTGCTTTTCGTCCGAAACCTGGTTTTCGATC
>JAYSCF010000168.1:4404-4632 GCA_041915005.1 Novosphingobium sp. | reverse complement strand
GGGCAGGTCTGGCACCGAGCGCCAGAACCCGCCCCCTTCGGCAAAGGGGGTGGTCATCATGCCGGTGCGCTTGCGCCGATGCTCGACGATCGCGGACAGCATCTTCCACGCGCCCGCGAGGCTATCGCCGATGAAGTCCTTCGATGCGGTTTTCCAGCCGTGGACGTAGTCGATGTGATCCTGCAGGTCGCTGCCCACGGCGGGTGCATCCACCAATGCCGCGATCCC
>JAYSCF010000168.1:0-4394 GCA_041915005.1 Novosphingobium sp. | reverse complement strand
CAAGGTGTGCGCCCGGGCCGATCCCTGACAGCATCAGCGTTTGGGGCGAACCAAAGGCCCCGGCTGACAGCACCACCCCACCGGCGGCGCGCAGCACTTCGCGCTGGCCGCCGCTGCCAAGCGCCACGCCCACCGCGCGCCCGTCTTCGATCACGATCCGTTCGACCTGTACGCCGGCGCGGATCGCGAGGTTGGCTGGCGGCGACGACAGATATGCCCGCGCCGCCGACCAGCGTTCGCCGCCCTTCTGGGTCACCTGATAGAGCCCGAAGCCATCCTGCTGGGCGCCGTTGAAATCATCGTTGCAACCGAGCTGCAACCGCTCTGCACTGGCGACGAAAGCCCGGCTGCCGGGGTTGGGCCAGTGCTGGTCGCTGACCGACAGTGGTCCATCGCCGCCGTGGAACGTATCGCCGCCGCGTTCGTTGCCTTCGGCCTTGCGGAAGAAGGGCAGCACGTCGGCGTAGCGCCAGCCGGTGCAGCCCAGCGCGGCCCACTGGTCATAGTCGAAGGCGTGGCCGCGCACATAGAGCATGGCATTGATCGCGGAGGAGCCGCCCAGCCCGCGCCCGCGCGGCTGATAGCCGATGCGCCCATTCAGGCCCTTTTGCGGAACCGTTTCGAAGCGGTAGTTCGAGGGCTTGGGGATCCACGGCATGAAGCCCGGGGTCTTGATCCTGACGCTGTCGTTGGTGCCCCCCGCTTCGAGCAGGCAGACCCGCCGCCGCGGGTCTTCGGCCAGCCGGGCGGCAACTGCGCTGCCGGCGCTGCCACCGCCGATCACGATCACGTCGAACTGGTCCATCGGATGCCGCTCCCTGATTGTCGGGGAGCAGGTTAAGCGACCGATTAAAGCGGTGCAATCCCGTTCGTCAGGCCTGGCCGTCCAGCCACCGCGCGCGGATCGCATCGGAGGTGTCGCGGCTGCCATCGTGCGACCAGCCCGGCGGCATTACCAGGTATCCCAGTTTGTAGCGCCACGGCGCCGACCACAGATCCCGTCCGATCCCGGCCCATTCGTGGAATGCGGACCAGGCCAGGCTGAAGGTGCCGAGCTGCTTGACGATGCCGTAATGGATCGTCTCCCCATCCAGCTCACGCTGGAAGGTGCCGAACAACCGGTCCCAGACGATGAACACCCCGGCATAGTTGCGATCGAGATAGACCGGGTTGGTCGCATGGTGGACCCGGTGATGGCTGGGGGTATTCATCACCGCTTCGAACCAGCGCGGCATCCGGCGCACCGCTTCGGTGTGGATCCAGAATTGGTAGACCAGGTTGATCGCGCCGACCGTGACGATCATGGCCGGATCGAAGCCGATGAACGCGGGCCAGATGCGGAAGGCAAAGGACAGCGCGACAAACCCGGTCCAGGTCTGCCGCAGCGCGGTCGAAAGGTTGTAGTGCTGGCTCGAATGGTGGTTGACGTGGCTGGCCCAGAACCAGCGCACGCGGTGGCCGGTGCGGTGCGCCCAGTAATAGTTGAAATCGTCGAGCACGAAGCACAGCGGCCAGGCCCACCAGGCCCAGCCGATCGTCGCCACGCGGTGCTGGTAGAGCCACAGCGCGGCAGCGGCGACCAGGCCCGCGGTCAGCGCATTGACGAGCGTGCTGCCGGTGCCCAGCGCCAGCGAGGTAAGCGTGTCGCGCGGTTCATAGGCGCGCGGCGAACGCCGGCGCGCCCACAGCATTTCAAGCACGATCGCGAGGATGAAGAACGGGATCGCGAATTCGACCGGGCCAAGGTGCGGCATCGGCTTATCCCTCCAGCCGGCGGAGGCTGGCGGCCCAGACCTGCGCTTCGCCGCCCAGGTCGAGCGTGATCGTCCCGAAATGCCGCTCGCCCGTGCCGACGGTGAGGAAATTGCGATCGAGCCGCGTGAAGGCGTGGCTATCGAGCAGCCGCGCGGCAAACTGCGTGCCGTGGCGGCGCAGCAGCATCACCCGGCCCTGGGCATCGCGCAGCAAGGCGGCGATACCTGCCTTGTCGAGCGCGAGATCGACCGGTTCGAACCCGCAGAGCGAAGCACGGGCCAGCGCGCGGGCTTCCTCTGCGCTGCCCAGCCGCACATCCCCGCCCAGTCCGAGCCGGACCGCAAGCCAGGTCACCGCCAGGATCAGCGCGATCGAGGCGCCCAGCTGCACCGCGAGGAACGGCAGCGCCAAGTCAGCCGCCCTGTGCCGCCAGCATGTCCATCAGCGCGCGCACCGGGCTCAGGTCATAGCCCGCGCCGGCAGCGGCAGCGGCCAGAGTGTCGGGGCTTTCGCCGCGGCTGGCCTCGGCCAGCGCCCACAGCAGGGTCGAACGGGTGCCCGAGCGGCAATAGGCCAGCACCGGCGCGTCATGGGCGGCCAGCGCGGCAGCCATGGCCTTGACCTGGGCTTCGGAAAAGCCGGCATGGGTCACGGGGATCGCGACATAGGCGATGCCCGCGGCGGCGGCGGCGGCGGCGATGTCCTCGCCGGGCGTCTGATCATCGCTTTCGCCTTCGGGGCGGTTGTTGATGATCAGGCCGATGCCTTGCTGCGCGGCTTCGGCCACTTCGGCCAGCGTGATCTGGGGGCTGGCGAAGATGCGGTCGGTCAATTGGCGGAACATGGCGGTTACTTTCCTTCAGTCCCGGCGTGCTGGCGTGCGCGCCGCCCCCGGGCGATGATGTTGAGCGATTCGACCAGCGCCGAGAACGCCATCGCCGCATAGATGTAGCCCTTGGGGATATGGACCCCGAACCCGTCAGCGATCAGCACCACGCCGATCATCACAAGGAAGGCCAGCGCCAGCATGACCAGCGTGGGGTTCTTCTCGATGAAGCGGGAAAGCGGATCGGCGGCGATCATCATCAGGCCGACGGTGATGATGACTGCGGTAATCATGATCGCGACCTGATCGGTCATCCCCACCGCGGTGAGGATCGAATCGATCGAAAACACCAGGTCGAGCGCGATGATCTGGGCGATCGCGGCCGAAAAGGCGATTTCGCCAAGGCCCTTGTCGTGATCGAGCAGTTCGCCGCTGACCCCTTCCTTGTCGATGTTGTGGTGGATTTCCTTGGTGGCCTTCCACAGCAGGAACAGGCCGCCGGCCAGCAGGATCAGGTCGCGCCCGGAGAACGCGGTTTCAAAGGTCGGTTCGCCATGCGCGCCCGGCGCCCCGGCGATACCCAGGTCGAACAGCGGCTGCTGAAGCGAGACGATCCAGCCGATCAGCAGCAGCAGCGCGATCCGCAGGCCCAGCGCCAGCGCGAGGCCGATGCGGCGGGCGGACTGCTGCTGGTGTGCGGGCAGCTTGTTCGAGAGGATCGCGATGAAGACGAGGTTGTCGATCCCCAGCACGATTTCGAGGGCGATCAGGGTGATGAGCGCGGCCCAGGCAGTGGGGTCGCTCAGAAGATTTATCAGTTCCATGCGCGCCTGTCTGCCAAGCTGCCGCCGCCGAAGCAAGGCCCGGACGCATCGGCAGAAATGTCACACAGCCGCGCTTCCGCGAGGGCGCCCGCGCTCGCCCGTGTGATTCTGTTCGCCTTGAAGACCTTGTTCGTCTAACAGGCGAATCGCAGAGGAAGGGCCTCTTGGCCATTTGCCCTGTCGCCTGGTGCGGTTCGTCCACGCCGCCGGGCTGTGTTGATCAGGGCGAAGCGAAGGTGCGTTCGGGTTTATGGGTTTTGATAGAGGACGTCGCGGTCGTGGCCGTGACAAGCGGGACGGTTTCGGCGAAGAAGGTTTCGATCCTTTCGCGGGCGGCGGTGATCGCTTCGGTGGTGGTGACCGGTTCGGCGGCGGCGATCGCTTTGGCGGCGGTGGTCGCGGCGGTTTTGGCGGCGGCGATCGCGGCGGCTTCGGCGGTGGTGACCGCGGTGGCTTCGGCGGCGGCCCGCGTGGCGGCGGCGGTGGCGGCTTCGGCGGCCCGCGCGGCGGCGGCGGTGGTGGCGGCGGCATGCCGGCCCAGGTCGTTGGCGAAGGCACCGGCACGGTCAAGTTCTTCAACGCAGCCAAGGGCTTCGGCTTCATCCAGAAGGATGGCGGCGGTGAGGACGTATTCGTCCACATCAGCTCGGTCGAACGCGCCGGCCTCGAAGGCCTCGCCGAAGGGCAGCAGCTCAAGTTCACGCTGGTCGATCGCGGTGGCAAGGTTTCCGCCAGCGACCTCGAAGTCGTGGGCGACGTGATCCCGGTGGAAAAGCGCGAAGTTGCGCCGCAGCGTCAGCTGACCGGCGAACGCGCTACCGGTACGGTCAAGTTCTTCAACTCGATGAAGGGCTTCGGCTTCATTACCCGCGATGATGGTCAGGCCGATGCCTTTGTCCACATCAGCGCGGTCGAGCGTTCGGGTCTCTCGAACCTCAACGAAGGCGATCGCCTGGAATTCGACATCGAAGTCGATCGACGAGGCAAGT
>JAYSCF010000167.1:0-4640 GCA_041915005.1 Novosphingobium sp. | reverse complement strand
GGGCGCTTTTGCCCAGTTTGACCTTTCCCGGGTCGATAGTCCGGCCTTCGTGGTCGATGCCGCGCGGCTGCGCGAAAACCTTGCCGTGCTGGCCGACATTCGGGACCGTGCGGGGATCAAGGTGCTTTCGGCGCTGAAGGCCTTCTCGATGTGGAAGGTGGCCCCGATCGTGGGGGAATACCTTGATGGGGTGTGCACTTCGGGGCTGTGGGAAGCGCATCTCGCGGCCGAGCACTACAGCGGCGAAATTGCCACCTATTGCGCGGCCTACAAGGCCGAAGACCTGCAGGAAATCCTGCGCCTGTCGGATCACGTGATCTTCAATTCCCCGGGGCAGATCGAACGCTTCGTGCCCCAGATCGCACTGGCGCGGGCCGAAGGGCGGGAATTCGATATTGGACTTCGAATCAATCCCTTGCATGCCGAAGGCGAAGTGCCGCGTTACGATCCGTGCGCGCCGCATTCGCGGCTGGGCTTCCCGGTTGATCAACTGACTCCCGAGCTGATGGAGGGGGTTGATGGCCTCCACTTCCACACTCTGTGCGAACAGGATTTTGAGCCGCTGGCGCGGACCTGGGAAGCGGTGAAGGCGTTCATTGCGCCCTATTTCGGGCAGCTCAAATGGCTCAACTTTGGCGGCGGGCATCATGTGACCCGCGCCGATTACCAGCGCGACGATCTAGTCGCCTTCCTCAAGGCGGTGAAGGCGGAAACCGGCTGCGAGCTGTATCTGGAACCGGGCGAGGCCGTGGCGCTGGATGCCGGCATTCTGGTGGGCACCGTGCTCGACACCCACTGGAACGGAATGCCGCTGGCGATCACCGATATTTCGGCCACCTGCCATATGCCCGACGTGCTGGAGGCGCCCTATCGCCCGGCGATGCTGGGCGAATTGCCGCCGCTTGATACCGATGTCGATGAAGGTGCGGGCGGCGCGGTGCGGCTGGGTGGGCCATCGTGCCTCGCGGGTGACGTGATCGGGGACTATCGCTTTCCCGTGGCGGTCGAACCGGGGCTGCGCTTCGCGTTTCTCGACCAGGCGCACTATTCGATGGTCAAGACCACGACCTTCAACGGGGTGCCGCTGCCCTCGATCTGGCTGTGGGACAGCGCGGAGGATTCGCTTGAATGCGTCAAACGCTTCGGCTGGGAGGCCTTCCGCGACCGGTTGAGCTGATTCCGGCTCCCTGCAGGGGCGAGTCGCAGCCTCTCGGGCAGGGCGATTCGCCCCGGGGGTGACATGTCGCAGATTTGCCCCTGTCGCATCCCCGTATTTAGCGCTGATTTCAAAGGTAATTTCCTGCGGCATGCAGGGGGTCCATTTTCACTTGCAGTTCACCTTCAAGGGGCTAATAGGACCCTCCGCTGCCCCATGGGGACTTCCAAACCGCAAGGCAGCTTCGTCCTGTGTTGTTCTGGCCGAAAGGCCTATTGGGGGTCCCTTGAGTTGCACCATTATCCTGATGCATCGGCTGTAGTTCGCGCTCTTTCGCCCGACGAACCCGTTATCCTCAATCGCCCGCACGCTGCCGCGCGCGCTGCCCGCTTCTTTGTCGAGAAGTTTCCGGGCAAGTCGCTCTATGCCGTGAAGGCCAACCCTTCGCCCGAGCTGCTCAAGGTGCTCTGGGCTTCGGGCGTGACCCATTACGACGTTGCCTCGATCGCCGAAGTGCGTCTGGTGCGTTCGATCCTGCCGCAGGCGGTGCTGTGCTTCATGCACCCGGTCAAGCCGCGCGCCGCGATTGCCGAGGCCTACAAGGTCCACGGCGTGCGCACCTTCAGCCTCGATAGCCACGAAGAACTCGACAAGATCGTCGACGCCACCGATGGCGCCGAAGACCTGTCGCTGTGCGTGCGTCTGCGCGTTTCGTCGGACTATTCGGAACTGAGCCTGGCTTCGAAGTTCGGGATCGATCTGGCCGATGCCGCGCCGCTGCTCCAGGCGACCCGCCAGGTGGCTGATGCGCTCGGCATCTGCTTCCACGTCGGTTCGCAGGCGATGACCCCGTTTGCCTATGTCCAGGCGCTTGAACGCGTGCGTGCGGCGATCGTCGATGCCTCGGTCACGGTTGACATCGTCGATGTCGGCGGGGGCTTCCCGTCGATCTATCCCGGCATGGAGCCGCCGCCGCTCGAAGACTATTTCGGCGCGATCCACCGTGCGGCGGAATCGCTGCCGGTGTCCTATTCGTCGGAACTCTGGTGCGAACCGGGCCGCGCGCTCTGCGCGGAATACAACTCGATGATCGTGCGCGTCGAAAAGCGCCGCGACGATGAGCTGTACATCAACGACGGTGCCTATGGCGCGCTCTACGATGCGGCTCATGTTGGCTGGCGTTTTCCGGTCAGCGTGCTGGCCGAAGGCCGTTCGGGCGAAGCGCAGGACTTCGCCTTTTACGGCCCGACCTGCGACGATGCCGATTACATGGAAGGCCCCTTCCGGCTTCCCGCCGACATCCAGCCGGGCGACTATATCGAAGTCGGCATGCTGGGCGCCTATGGCGCGGCGATGAAGACGGCTTTCAATGGTTTTGGCCAGGCAGAAGTGGTCGAAGTGACCGACGAACCGATGGCCAGCCAGTATCAGGGCAACCGCCGCGATCCGCGCCACAGCGACAACGTCGTCTCGCTGCGCTGATCCAGCCTGCTTTTTCGAAACACCGGCTGCAGGGCACCCGCCTTGCGGCCGGTTTTCGTTTGCGCGCTAGTCGTCGCCCTTGCGCTCGTGGACGCGGATGGCGAGTTCGGTGCGGTTTTCCACCCCAAGCTTGTCGAAGATGCGGTTGAGGTAAACCTTGACCGAGCCTTCGGTCATACCGAGCCGCTCCCCGATTTCGCGGTTGCGCAGCCCCATGGCCACGGCCTCGGTAATCTCGCGCTCGCGCGGGGCCAGGCTGTCAAATCGATCAGGTTCCTGCGCGATGCGCACCAGCTCGCGGGCCCGGGCCAGCAGCTCATCATCGATAACCGTTTCGCCGGCGCAGACCTTGCGGATCGTCTCGACCAGCCGCTGTTCGGCGCCTTGCTTGAAGACGATGGCGTTGACCCTGGCCTTGATTGCCGCGACCAGCCGTGCGTCATCGAGATGGGCGGTCAGCAGGATCACCGCCCGCCGATCGCCTTGCTGGCGCAGCGTATCGAGCACGGCGATGCCATCGCGCCCAGGCATCTGCACATCGAGAATCACGACTTCGGGATCGGTCTGGGCAATGATGGCCAACGCCTCGTCACCATCGCTGGCAGAGCCCGCGATTTCGTGGCCGGCGGCGCGCAGCACGGCTTCAAGCCCGGTGCGCAGGAAAGGATGATCATCGGCAATTACTAGGCGGGTCATGGCTATCCTCGCAGCGGCAAGGTGATAACCAGCATCGTATGCCCATTTTCTGAAGAAATTGCGAGAGTTCCTCCAAGTTCGCCAACACGTTCGGCAAGCGAGCGGGGGATTGCGGCTGAACCGTCGGTCGCAAAGCCAGAGCCATTGTCGGTGATCGCCAGGCACACTTCCTGGCCTTCGCGGGCAAGCTGGACCGCAACCCGCTTGGCGTGACCGTGCCGCACGGCATTGGCCACGGCTTCGCGCACCAGTTGCTGGACCTCGAAGGTCAGCAACGGCGGCGCCACGATTGGTTGCTTGTGATCGACAAAGTCGATCTCCACGCCCCACTGGCGCTCGAGATCGTTGGCCAGCAGGGCGATGTCGTGGGCAAGATCGCGGTTGCCCGAGGCCAGTTCGTCTTGCCGAAGGCGGGCGATGACTGTCCGAACGTGGGCCTGCTCTCCGGCCAAGCCAGCCTGGATCGCCGCGATTTCAGGCAGCGGATCGACCCCTGAGGAAACCAGCCCGCGCAGCGCTTCAAGGCGGAAATTGGCCCCGGCCAGCGATTGCGCGAGGCTATCGTGCAAATCGCGCGCGATTGACCCGCGCATGCGGATCACCGCGGCTTCCTTGGTCATGGTGGCGAGCCGGTCGTGGTCCATCGCCTGGGCAATTTTGCGGCCGATTTCGATCCCCAGCTTGAGGTGGTCCGGCCCCATGCCCGCAATCCCGGTCAGCACCAGTTCGCCCGAGCCCGATGACCCCTTGATCGGAACCAGCAGCCCTTCGCCGATCCCGGTGAAACGCGCGATGTCGGGCAGTTCGGCGCCGGTGCGGGCCTTGATCCGGTGTCGCCGGGCCAGCACGAGTTGCCGCCGGGTGCGGCCGTCGAACAGCATGGCCCTGCGCTGGGGTTGGGGCTTGATCGTGCCTGGCGCGAGGAACGTGATGCGCCGTCCGGCAGGGGCCGCCATGGCCAGGGTCGTGCGGGGTTCCTCGTCGTTTTCCCAAGCCACCACGACGCCCCGGGCACCGGTGACCTCCAGCGCATAGGTCAGCGCGTTTTCAAGCACCGACCGGTCCCCTTCGCGCGAGGCCGGCATGTGCGGGGCGCGAGAACCCGCGTTCTGCGATCCGAACCACACCAGCACCAGCGACATCACCATCATGTAGGCGAGGCGCCGGCCAAAGCGCGGCAGGTCAACCGCAATGCCGCGGCGGTGCAGTTCAAAGCCGAGCAGGAAGAACGACAGGCTGATCAGGAAGGCGATCCAGCCCGTGGTGCGCCAACCCCAGCGGCTGTTGGCCGAGAGCATCAGGAAGG
>JAYSCF010000166.1:0-4652 GCA_041915005.1 Novosphingobium sp. | reverse complement strand
GCATGCAGATCCCCTTGGGCTGCAAGGCCATCGGCCCTGCTGTCACCCGGCTGGTTGCGCTGGACAGGATCGCGCCAGCAACAAGGCTGTGGCAACAGCATTGCCCGCAGCCTCGCAGCGGTATGCTGGGCGATGGCGGCTTCGCCGCGCTCCGGCTCGATCAAGTGCCCAGCCCTTTTGCCTGGGCCGTGACGGCCTCCGCGGATGTCGCGCTGGCACTGGTCCCCGGGGGCGACAACGGCGCCCGGCAGCTCACGATCGAGAGCAGCGCCAGCGTGACGCGGCGCATCGCCGCCCAGCTGACCCCCGCCGCCCCGGGCCGCTACCGGCTGAGCTGGCAGGCAGGGGGTAGCGCCAGCGCGCTGCGCGTGGCGGCTTCGTGCACGATCGAACCAGCGCTCTGGCAAGCCGGCGCATGGGATGCCCGGTCGCAGCGCTGGCACGCCGAGGTATCGCTGGCCGGCGATTGCCCGGCCCACTGGATCGTCATTGGCATTGCCCCCGGCGCGGGCAGAACCTGGCTTGGTCAGCTATCGCTCGACCCGGCTGGCGGCTGACCGCCAAGGCCGCGCGGCCTGAGCGCGCTGGCCGGGTTGCCGCGATAGATCGTGTCCGCCTCGGCCGAACCGAACAGCGCACCGCGCGCGGCCAGCACCGCCCGGTCCCCCATCACCACCCCGGGGCCAACGAAGGCTTCGGCCGCGATCCAGCACTGCGTGCCGATCTGCACCGGGCGCAGCACCAATTGAAAGTGGGGATCGCTGACAGCGTGGGTGCTGGCGCAAACATGCGCGCGCTGCGAAATCACCGTGCGCGCGCCAACCGTGATCCGGCCCTGGTTATAGAGCCGCACGCCCGGCCCGATCAGCACATGGTCCCCCAGTTCAAGGTTGGCCGGCAACCAGATCGCGGCGCTGCCATGGACGCGCGCGCCGCGCCCGACCCGTGCGCCAAACGCGCGCAGCACCAGCCGCCGCCAGCCATGCAGCGGCGGCGGCGTAAAGCGCGCCAGGATCAGCCAGGCCATCCCCCAGACGACCCGCGCAAGCCGGTTGCCAAGCGAGAAGCTGGCGCCGCCTTCGAGCGGCCGGGTCTGGCGGGCATCAAGCAGGGTCATGCGCGGTCCTTGGGGCGGCGGGATGGTTGGCAGCGCGGTTGGCCGCGATCAGCCCGGCATAGATTTCGGCCCACTGCGCGCTGATGACGCCGGGCGCAAACCGCTTGACGGCAAGCCCGGCGGCCGCGCGGGCCATGCCCAGCCATTCGCCATGCCCCAGCCCCAGCGCGCGCAGCAAACAGGCGGCGATCGTCTCGGCGCGGGTGCCGCACTCCAGCGCGGCACCGGCTGCAAAGCCTTCGGGCAGATTGCACGCCGCCGACATCAGCACCGGCATGCCCGCAGCCCAGGCTTCGAGCACGGCCATCGGCAAGCCTTCGCTGAGCGACGGCAGGACCAGGTAGCGGGCCGCCGCCAGCCGCGCGGCCTTGGCATCGCCAAAACAGGGCCCGACAAAGCGGATCGAGGGCGGCGCGCCTTGCAGCCGTGCCTCCAAGGCTGCCACATCCCCCGCCGTGCCCCAGCCGGCGATCGTCAGCCGCGCACCAAGGGGAAGCGCGCGGGCGGCTGCCAGCAGCTCCCACGCATCGATCAGCGCCGCGAGGTTTTTCTTGGGGTGGATCCGCCCGAGGTAGAGCACCTCGTCTGCACGCGGCGCAGCACGGAACGGCCCCGGCGCCGGGCCGGGATTGGGGATCACCAGGCTATCGCCTCGACCCGTCTCGGCGAGGATGGCTTGGCCCTCGGTTCCGGTCAGCGCGTGCAGGCGGCTCGCCTGCCGCCAGCTCGCCCGTTCATACCCGGCCCGCGCGAGCGCCTTTTTCCAGCGTCCGCGTGCCGTGATCCAGGGATCGAGCATCCCGTGCGGAGAGATCAGCAAGGGCCGCCCTGTCTGCCTGGCCCACAGCGTTGCCGCGCGGGTTGGATACATCCAGATGCCATGCAGGTGCAGGCAATCGAGCCTCGCTGCCACGAGTTGGTCGGCCAGACGCGGGGCGAAACCGACCTGTCCGGGGCCAAGCACCCGCGCGGTGATGACCGGGCTCGGCGCGAACCGCCCCGCGTCTTCGGCGCTGAAGGCATCGTCCAGCGCAAAGACAGGCGCCTCGCCGCCGGCAGCACGGATCATTTCGGCCTGCGCGGCAACCGCTTCGAACACGCCCCCGCCCAGCCGCGAAGCTGCGGCGGTCACGAGACCAATGCGCAATCCCGCAAGGCGCCCCTGGTCCCCGCCCCGGCTCAAAGCGCCCGCTCCTCGCTCCAGGTGCGCAACCGCGCGCGCCGCCGCACAACCGCCGCTGGAATGGACGATGAAGCGACCACGCGCGGCGGCTTCGCAGGCACCTGCGCGCTCACCCTCACAACAACCATCAAGAAGAATATGGAAAGGGTATTTCCTATTCCCAACAAATATCGTGTGAAAATTGACTGAATCAAAACGTAAACGACAAGATACAATGCAAAAATTGAATCAATTTTCCCTCGCTCAGAGCGAATTTTATTCGAAATATCTATCACTGCGTAAATCAATGATATTACAAAGACCGCCCCCATGATAACGCCGGATTCCAGCATTATCGAGATGTAGGAACTTTCGGTCATGAAGCCGATGTTCTCAAAACCTGTTGATCGAAGCCCGGAACCAATCAAAAAATTCAAAGGGCTGCTCGCCAGCAAGTCCATGCCTTGCGCCCACAGCTCCACTCGTCCGGTTGCCCCGCTGCCAAAGCCCCGGGCCTTTGAATCCAGTTCCAATATTACGGAAATATATTCATAAATATTTTTAAAATAAAATCCCGCAATTGCGAACATTGGCAATGATGAAAATACAGATATTTGTTTTAATTTGTGCGGAAAATAGCGAAACGCTTTTATCATCACCCATGCCCCACCCCCTAAAAGGGCAACGACTGCCGATCGATTTGATGCCGCCAGAATAATCGCCAGGCATCCGGCGGATCCGATCAGAGATAACAATCTGATGGCGTGGGATTTTGTTTCTCCAGCCTTGTAAACCAAGACAATGAAGCCCGCCCCCATGACAAACCCGGCAAGATTGGAGTGCATGCCAAATGGGTGAATTCGCGTGGACCAACGTCCAGAATTTGCCATCAATCCCAATTGAATATCGGAATGAAATTCATAAAAAATCAAAAACAGTATTACCGAAAATGCGGCCGCCGCCACATTCAATAAATTTTCCATCGATAAATTTCGCGATATTACGGAAATTGCCCCAAATGTTGCCGCGGAAATCAGGGTGTAGAAAGCTGAATACAATGTATTTTCGTCATACATCACGCGCTGGATGACGCATGATGCGATCGACAAGACACAGATCGAAAACAGCACCAACTCGATGGTCGATAATTTATATTTCTGCGGGTTTTTAAAATAAAGAATAGCCGCAGAAGTCGCGATCAGAAGCAAGGCGGCCAACTGACTTGCAAGAGCCACGACTTCGGAATTGTTGAAAATATAAATGACCAGAGCGATCCCCAGCAGAGCTTTGGGAATATTCCGCTGCATCTGCGTGCCTGCCATGCCGTGAGGGGAATTTACGCCCATCATACCGGCTTCCCGCTCAGCGGCGGGATGATCGCGGCGACGAACTGCGCATAGCGCGCCGCCGCCGGTGCACAATCGTCGGGCAGAACCAGCATTTCGACGGCATCGGCAAAGCGTTCTGTATCGGCCAGCCAGGCCCGGGCGGCCGAGGCCTGCGCCATCCGCGCCCAAGCCGGTTCGCTTGCGCCGACGGTTTCCAGCGCGGCGGCGATTTCGGCGATCGATCCCGGCATGACCACACAGCCATTTTCAAGATTGCCGACCAGCGCCTCGCGCGCGCCGACCCCAAGGCTGGCAATCACCGGCAAGCCGACGGCAACCGCCTCGTTGATCACCAGCCCCCACTGCTCCTCGCGGCTCGCCAGGATGAGCGCCAAGCCGCGCGCCAGCCGCACGGCAATGGCTTCTGCATCCAGAAAGCCGGGCCAATCAAGCAGGTGCGCAATCCCAAGCGCCGCACCGAGGCTGCGCAGATCCGCCTCGCATGCCCCCGCACCAATCAAGGTAAGGCGGTGCGCGGCGGATCCTGCCTGGCTGGCATAGACAGCATAGGCCCTGAGCAGCAGTTCAAGCTGCTTCTTCGCAACAAAGCGGCCCACGAAAATGAAATCGCGCTCGGCAAAGCGGGGCATCGGCGGGTCGCCCACGGCGGCCTGTTCACGGATGCGGGCGGTATTCACCGTGTTGTAGCCAACCAGCACCCGCCGGCGGCGAAAGCCGAGAAATTCGACATAGGCCTTCTGCCGCGCACCACCGACCAGCGCGGCACTGAAACCCGCCAGCAAGCAGGCCTTCGCCAGTTCAAAGCCGGTCCGGCGGGGGCGATCATCCCACTTGGACGCGGTCATCATAACGACCTTCACGCGTAGCAACCGCAGCGTCCAGCACAGCAGCAGGGCATCCGGTTCGTTATACTCCAGCCCCACGAACACGACGTCACAGCCCCGCAGGGCGCAAAGTTGAGCCCACCAGCGGCGCAGCGGATGCACATCTTCAAATGCCTGAGCAGCGAACAGGCGCCGCTTTT
>JAYSCF010000165.1:0-4742 GCA_041915005.1 Novosphingobium sp. | reverse complement strand
TCGACATCGGCCCGCGCGATGCCCCAGCGTTGATCTTCCTCCACGGTTTTCCCGAAAGCCATCGCACCTGGCGCCATCAGATCGCCCACCTTTCGGGCCGATTCCGCTGCATCGCGCCCGACCAGCGCGGCTATCGCCATTCGTCCAAGCCCGAAGGGGTCGAAAACTATACGCCCGACAAGATGATCGGCGATGTTTTCCAGTTGGCCGATGCGCTGGGCGTGGCGAATTTCACCATCGTCGGGCACGACTGGGGCGGCGCGATCGCCTGGGGCGTGGCCTTGATGGGACAGGCCAATGGCCGCGTGACCCGCGCGGTAATCGCCAATGCCCCGCACCCCACGATCTTCCCGCGCCTGCTCTACACCAACCGGGTGCAGCGCGCGGCAAGCCAGTATTTCCAGGACTTCCGTGATACGGCAAACGATGATCTGGTTCGCCAGTTCGGGCTGGGCGCGCTGCTGCTCAAGGCCTTTGGCGAGCGCGAGCAATCCCCGATGATGGAGCCGGAAGAGCGCGAGGCGCTGCTGGCTGACTGGTCGAACCCCGATGCGGCGATCGCCATGCTCAACTGGTATCGCGCCAGCCCGATGGAAGTGCTGCCGATGGACGCGCCCTATGCGCTGCCAGACGGCTGGAAGCCTTTCCCGATCCCGCAACTGACCATCCCGACGCTGGTGATCTGGGCGCTCGACGATCATGCCCTGCCGCCCGAAAATCTCGACGGGATGGACGCGATCATCGATGACCTGACCGTGGTGAAGGTGCCCGATTGCGGGCATTTCGTGCCGTGGGAGGCCCCGGCGGCGGTCAATGCCGCGATGGACGCATTTCTTGACCGCACCGGTTGAACGGCGCCCGGCGGGCGGGATCGGGGCGGCAGTTGCCGCCGCGAACCAACGCGCCCGCCGTTCGCTGCTGCGCGGCCATGATGGCGGCCACGCCCCGGTCAGCAATCTGGAACTGTTCTTCGACCTGGTGTTCGTGTTCGCGATCACCCAGCTATCGGGGTTCGTGCACCACCACCTGACCTGGCATGGACTGGCGCAGGGAGTAGTGCTGTTCCTCGCGGTGTGGTGGGGGTGGATCTATACCACCTGGGTCACCAACTGGGCCAATCCCGAGCGGCTCCCGGTGCGGCTGCTGCTGCTGGGGCTGATGCTGCTGAGCCTGGCATTGGCGGCAACAATTCCCACCGCCTTTGCCGAACGCGCCCAGGCCTTCGCGGGCTGTTACATCGCCCTCCAGCTGGGCCGCTCGTTGATCACGGCGGCGATCTTTCGCGGCGAAGGAGCCGCACGCGTGCGCAACATGCTGCGGATCGCGATCTGGTTTGCGCTGTCGGCACCGTTCTGGATCGCCGGCGCCCTGGCCAGCGAAGCGGCCCGGCTTGGCTGGTGGCTTGCCGCGCTGGGGATCGAATATGCCGGACCGATGGCGCTGTTCCGCGTGCCGGGTCTCGGCCGTTCAACCACCCAGGACTGGGACATTTCGGGCAGCCACATGGCCGAACGCTGCGCCCTGTTCATCATCATCGCGCTGGGCGAAGGGATCGTGGTGACCGGCAACGCCTTTGCCAGCCTGCCGCCGGGCAGCGCGCGGCTGGGCGGCTTCGTGCTTGCCTTCCTTTCGGCGGCGCTGATGTGGTGGCTCTATTTCGATCTTGGCGCCGAACGCGGAGCGCGGCTGATTTCGGGCCATGCCCAGGCCGGACGGGTTGCCCGCAGCGCCTATACCTATCTGCACATGCCGATCGTGCTGGGCGTGGTGATCAGCGCGGTGGGCGATGCGCTGCTGCTGGAACTGGGGTCCGCCGCGGCGACCCGGCCCTATATCCTCGTCCAGACCGGCGGCGCGATGCTGTTCGTGGCCGGACTGGGCCTGTTCAAGCGCATTGCCAACACGCTGGGCAATTTCCCGATGTCGCACGGCGCGGCGCTTGTGCTGCTGGCGGCGCTGGGCGCCGCGGGCTGGCGCAGTCCGCCCGGTGCAGACCGCTTTGCCGCCCTTGGCGCAGCGATCCTGGCCCTGACCTGCCTGTGGGAATGGGTATCCTATCACGGCGGCTGGATGGAACGGATGGAGGCGCTGGGGCTGCCCATTCCCGCCGGGCTCAAGGCCCGTGCAGAGCGCCGCCGCGAAGCGCGGGAAAGCGCCGCTCGCTAGACCTGCCAGTCGATCGCCGCACCATGCGGGTGCGCACGGGCCAGCATCACGCCCTCGCCGCCGCCGGGCCAATGGCGCACCACCAGTTCATGCAGGTGTAGCACCCGGTTCGCTTCGAGCGAAATCCACGCCAGCGGCCGCTCCGGCGTGGCGCGCGCGCCGACGGCTTCCATCGCCGCGGTCACCCGGGCCTGCTGATCGGCCGGGACATATTGCCAGACGATCGAATGCATCAGCACCCGGGTGGTGCCCGCCTCCTGCGGCTTGGCGAGTTCGGCCTCGATAAAGTCGGCGGCGTTCATGGCAACCAGATCAGGCGGCGACTTGGCTGCCTCGGCAATCGCGGCTTCCATCCGTTCGAACCGCACCGTGTGCTCGGGCCAGATATAGGCTTTCAGCCGCAACGCCTGCGCCGGGTCGGCCAGATCGACCGGCGCCACGTCGCAGCCCTTGGTGGACACAATTTCGATGCTCCGCGCAGGCGGCGAATTGCCCTGCCACTCGGGCGCAAAGCGCATCGCGCCGGGTTCCGGCCCGACCTCTACCCCGCCCAGATCGTAGTGATAGCGATCGAGCATCAGGTTGATCCCCGCGCTCGACCCGATTTCAAGGCACTGAAAGCGCGGCGGCAGCCCTTGTTCGGCCAGCCACAGCATCGCGGCGATGAAATTGGCCGAACGCCCGGCCTCGTTGGTCTGGGGCGGACCATCAAGCCAGGGCAGCAGATCAGCCTCGTGCGCGTGGATCGCCGCGGCCACCAGCGCGGCATCGTCAACCCCGGCCTCATCGCGGTAGATCGCGCCCAGCCCTGGCGCCTTGCCGCCAAGATACAGCGCGTGGATGCCGCCCGCCACCCGCAGCGGCAGGGCATCGGCCAGCGGCGCGCCCTGCCAGCCGTGGATCTGTTCGAGCAGGCCCCCGCCCTCGCCCCGTTCCAGCAGGTCGTGCAGCGCTGCTACGACCCGCGCGGTGACCGTCGCTCCGGCCTTGACGCAATAGGCCACCTGGTTCGAAAACGCCGCCGCGACGATGCCGGGACCGCTCGCGTTGATGTCGATGAACTCGTATTCCTTCGCCATTGCCCGAATCCTTGCCCTTTTGCCCTGCCGCGCCTAAACGCCGCCCTCATGTCCCGACCGCTTACCTTCGCCATTCCCAAGGGCCGCATCCTCGATGAGGCCTTGCCGCTGATGGCCCGCGCCGGTGTGGTGCCCGAAGCCGAGTTCCACGACAAGAAGTCGCGCGCATTATCCTTCGCCTGCGAAGGCAGTGACACGCGCCTGATCCGCGTGCGCGCGTTCGATGTGGCCACCTTTGTCGCCCACGGCGCGGCCCAGGTCGGCATCGTCGGTTCCGACGTGATCGAGGAATTCGCCTATTCCGATCTCTATGCCCCGGTCGATCTCGATATCGGGCATTGCCGCCTGTCGGTGGCCGAACCGGTCGATGCGCGCGAAGGCGCCGGCCATGCCAGCCACTTGCGGGTTGCCAGCAAGTATCCCAACCTCACGCGCAAGCACTTTGAAAAGCTGGGCGTGCAGGCCGAAGTGGTAAAGCTCAACGGGGCGATGGAACTGGCCCCGGGTCTGGGCCTTGCCAGCCGGATCGTCGACCTGGTCTCGACCGGGCGCACGCTCAAGGACAACGGACTGGTCGAAACCAGCCAGATCCTCCAGATTTCCGCCCGGCTGATCGTCAACCGCGCCGCGCTCAAGACCGATGAACGCGTCGGTGCGCTGGTTGAACGGTTCCGCGCGCTGGTGGCCGAGCAGCAGGCCGCCTGATGCTGCGCCTGCGGTCCAGCGATCCGGGCTTTGCCCAGGCCTTTCGCCGCCTTGTCGCCGACCGGCGCGAGAGCGAGGAAAACGTCGCGCGCGACGTCAAGCTGATCCTCGATGACGTGCGCAACCGCGGTGACGAGGCCCTGGCCGAACTGACCGGCCGGTTCGATGGCCACACCCTGGCCACGGAAACCGACTGGCGGATTTCGCCCGAGGCTTGCCGCGCCGCTTTCGATGAGCTGCAGCCCGATCTGCGCGCCGCGCTTGAACTCGCCGCGGCCCGGATCCGCGCCTATCACCAGGCCCAGCTGCCCGCGAACCGCGACCACGTCGATGAAACGGGGATGCGGCTGGGCGCGGTGTGGCGCGCGGTCGATGCCGCCGGGCTTTACGTGCCGGGCGGACGCGCGGCCTATCCCTCCTCGCTGCTGATGAACGCGATCCCGGCCAAGGTTGCCGGGGTGGAACGGCTGGTCGTCGTCACCCCCACCCCCAAGGGGCAGGTCAATCCGCTGGTGCTGGCTGCCGCCCACCTGGCCGGAGTTGATGAAGTCTGGCGGGTTGGCGGGGCCCAGGCCGTGGGCGCACTGGCCTATGGCACGGCGCGGATCAAGCCGGTCGATGTCATCACCGGCCCGGGCAATGCCTGGGTTGCCGAGGCCAAGCGCCAGCTGTTCGGCGTGGTCGGGATCGACATGGTGGCCGGGCCGAGCGAAATCCTTGTCATCGCCGATGGCAAGAACAACCCCGAATGGACCGCCGCCGACCTGATGAGCCAGGCCGAGCATGATCCGT
>JAYSCF010000164.1:0-4768 GCA_041915005.1 Novosphingobium sp. | reverse complement strand
GGGTGCACTGCGGGATCATGGACCAGATGGCCGTGGCCGCGGGCGAGGCCGGCTCTGCCCTGCTGCTCGATTGCCGTGATCTGGCTACCCAAACCGTGCCGCTGCCCGCCGATTGGGCGGTGATGATCGTCCAGTCGGGCGTGCGGCGCGGACTGGTCGATGGTCATTACAACCAGCGCCGGCGCGATTGCGAAGCCGCGGCCGCCGAACTCGGGCGCGCCAGCCTGCGCGATGCCAGCCTGGCCGAGATCGAGGCCAGCGCGCTCGATCCGCTGGTGCGCCGCCGCGCGCGCCACGTGGTCAGCGAGATTGCCCGCACCCAGGCCGCGGTCGCGGCGATCGCGGCGCGCGATCTTGGCGCGCTCGGCGCGGTGCTCGCGGCAAGCCACGCCTCGCTGCGCGATGATTTCGAAGTGTCCGTGCCGCCGGTCGATGATCTGGTTGCGCTGCTGCAGCAGGCGATCGGGCCAGAGGGCGGCGCGCGGATGACCGGGGGCGGGTTTGGCGGTGCGGTGGTGGCCGTGTTGCGGGCTGACCGGGTGGAGGGCGTGCGCGCCGCGATCGAGGCCGGCTACCGCGCGCCCGAAGGCGCCGCGCTGGACGTGATGATTGAACAGACAGGCCACGGGACGGCCGGAAAATTGGGTTGAACATGTCGCAAGTTTTGAATGCTGATACATCTATTGCCACGGTTTCGCGGTGGGCACCGCAGGGCTATGCCGGGGGCAGCGATATTCCGCTGATCGGCGCGGGCGACGTTGCGCCGCTGATCCCGGGGATCGATCTGTGGGATTGCTGGCCGCTGGCGCATGAAGATGGCCGCACGGCCACTATCGCTGGCCGCCAATACTGGTTCTTCCTCAGCGCGCCGTGCTTCCCCGATCCGGGCCAGCGCCACGATGTTGCGCGCATTCGCCTTGCCTCCAAGGGGGCCGATGGCTGGCGCGATCACGGCAATGCCATGCCCGATGGCTTCAGCCCCGGCACCCGCGAATGGGCCGGCTGCGCGGTGCTGCATGACGATGGCACCAGCGTGACCCTGTTCTTCACCGCCGCCGGGCGCCGCGGCGAGGAGCCGAGCCTGGAACAGCGCCTGTTCGCCACCCGCGGCACGCTGGGCAGCGAAGGCCCGGGCAATTGGCAGACCCCGCACGAAATCGTCGCTGCCGATGGCAAGCTTTACATGCCTGCGCGCGACAAGGTGGCACGGCCCGGGATGATCAAGGCGTTTCGCGACCCGGCCTGGCTGCGCGATCCGGCAACCGGCAAGGCGCACATCCTGTTCACCGCCAGCGCCGGCTGGTCTGACGATGACTACAACGGCATGGTCGGGATCTGCACGCTCGAAGGCGATGAATGGGTGCTGGACACCCCGCTGATCGAGGCGATCTCGGTCAACAACGAACTCGAACGGGCGCATGTGGTGGTGCGCGATGGGCGCTATTACCTGTTCTGGTCGACCCAGCGCCACACCTTCGGCCCCGGCGCGCCGGCTGGCCCCAACGGCCTTTACGGCGCGGTGGCCGATAGCCTTGCCGGCCCGTGGACCCCGGTCAACACCGGCGGCGTGATCGCGGCCAACCCCGCGGCCGAACCGACCCAGTCCTATTCGTGGTGGGTTACCGGCGAAGGCGAAGTGTGGAGCTTCATCGACCATTGGGGTATGCAGGGACGCAAGCTGGCCGATCACCCGGAATTGCTGCGCGCCCAGTTCGGCGGCACGCCGGCCCCGGTGTTCAAGCTGGCATTCGCTGGCGACCGGGTGACGATCGCCGCCTGAGCTACGAGGCTGTTCGATGCGCCCCAGCTATCACTATGCCCCCCGCGCCAACTGGCTGAGCGATCCCAACGGGCTCGTCCATCACGCCGGTGAATGGCACCTGTTCTACCAGTACAACCCGCAGAGCGAGGACTGGGGGCATATGAGCTGGGGCCATGCGGTCAGCCGCGATCTGGCGACCTGGGAAGAACTGCCGGTGGCGCTGGTCGATGACGCCCAGTTCATGATCTTTTCGGGATCAGCGGTGATCGATCATGCGGGCAGCGCCGGGTTCGGCAAGGATGCGATGGTCGCGCTCTATACCGGGGCGGCCACTGCGCATCAGGCGCAGTGCGTGGCCTCGAGCACCGACAATGGCCGCACCTGGGCCAAGTATCCCGGCAATCCGGTGCTCGATATCGGGCTGGCCGATTTCCGCGATCCCAACGTGTTCTGGCACGAGCCCAGCCAGCGCTGGATCATGGTGGTGGTGCTGTCTGCCGAGAACCGCGCGCGGCTTTATGCCTCGCGCGATCTCAAGCACTGGGACGAGCTGTCGGACATTCCCGGCGGCGATGCGGCGGGCACGATCTGGGAATGTCCGCTGCTGATCGAGCTGCCGGTCGAAGGCACCGACCAGTCGCGCTGGCTGTTCAAGGTCGATGTGCTGCACGGCGCGCCGGGATCGGGCGCGCTGTATCAGGTTGGCCAGTTTGATGGCACCCGTTTCGTGCCCGATCATGCCGGGTGGCAAGTCGCCGACATGGGCCGCGAATTCTATGCCGCGATCGCCTGGCACGCGCCGCGCGATGCGGCGGGGCGGCCGCTGTGGATCGGCTGGATGGGCAACCACGCCTATCAGGGGCGTCTGCCCAAGCAGGGCTGGCGCGGGGCGATGAGCCTGCCGCGCCGGATGTCGCTGGTCCGGCGGGATGGGCGCCTGACCTTGCGGCAGCAGGTCGAACCGGCGGCCGTGGCTGCGGTGCCGACCGTCGATCTTGCCGCCAGCCGCATTCCGGCCGCCGCCCGGCTGACCTTGCCGGCGGCGACCGATTGGAGCCTGGTGCTGGGGGATGATCAGGGGCGGTTGCTGATGGTTGAGCAGCGCGGCGCGCAAGTGCTGGTGACCCGCCGCGATGCCGTCTCGCCGTTCCTCGACGTGGTCTGCAATGCGCGCAGCGCGGGTTCGGGGGCGTTCGAGCTGTGGCTTGATGCCGGCAGCCTGGAACTGCTGGGCGACGATGGCACCCTTTCGCTCAGCCTGCAGCACCGCCTTGCGGGGGAAAGCCTGGCCATGCGCTACCGCGAGGGCGCGGGCTGGTGATGCGCGACTGCGCTAAGCCGTATCGCGGCTGACCAGCACCGGGTCCATTTCCACCGGCGGGGCATCTTCGCCGCCGATCCGCGCAAACAGCGCCGAAACCATGGCGCGGGCGCCTTCGACGATGTTCTGGCTGATCGTGGTCAGGCGCGGGATGGTCTGTTCGGCCAGCGGCAGATCGTCGAACCCGGTCACCGCGACATTGCCGGGCACCGCAACGCCGTGATCGGCAAGGGCGCGAACGGCATGCATCGCGATCAGGTCTGACGCGGCGGCGATTCCGTCGATCCCGGCGGCGATTTCCGGGATGTGGGCGGCGATTTCATCGGCCATCACGTCCGAGGCAAGGTGGGTCGGCAGTTCGATCGGGCGGGGCAGGCCCGCGGCATCGGTGGCATCGCACAGCCCGCGATAGCGTTCGCCGATTTCGATCGCTTCGACATCGCCAAGGAACGCGATCTGCTTGCACCCGCGCGCGATCAGGCATTCGCCGGCGAGGCGCCCGCCCTTGCGGTTGTCGACGCCGACCGTGCAATGGGTCTGGCCTTCGAGATGGCTGCCCCAGACCACCATCGGGCGATACCGCTGGGCGACCCGCTCGATCGCTTCGAACTGGTTCGACTGGCCGATCAGCAGCACCCCATCGAGCATCCCGGAATCGACGATCCGCTCCAGCCAGTCCTCGGCATCGGGGATCACGCGGCTGAGCATGATGTCATAGCCGTTTTCGGTCAGGGCGTCGGCCAGGTGGCCCAGGATCGCCATGAAGAACGGATCGGACAGGTGCTGGCGCTGTTCGTGGCCCAGCGGCACGACCACGCCGATCACCTTGGTTTCCTGCACCCTGAGGCGCCGGGCCATCTGGTTGGGGCGGAACCCGTGTTCGCGCGCGATCGCCTGGATGCGCTCGCGCGTTTCCTTGTTGACCAGCGACTTGTCCGCCAGCGCGCGCGAGACCGTGCCGGTCGAAACGCCCGCCAACCGCGCCAGTTCGGCGATGTTGCGGATGCGGGCGGGAGGCGATGGGGCGTCGGTCATGGGGTTATCAAGGCTCGATTTTTCTGGGGGCGGGAAAGAGATGCGTTGCAAGCTCAAGCCCTGTCAACCGCAACTGCTCTCACTATCGTGCGGCCTCACCGTCCCGTTGAGATCGATTGTGACATTAGCGTCACAGTCAAATGATATGCAACAATCGATTGCAATAGGGTGTTGCAATCGATTGTAGTGTGTGACACGGAGCCTCCAGACCTGCATCTTGCAGGCGCGAATCCTATTTTTTGATGTGGGAGAGGTTATGAAAAAGTCCGTTCTGCGGAATTGTGCGTCTGTCGCTGCGCTCGCGGTGATGACTGCCGTGGCTATGCCGGCGTTCGCCCAGGCCGATAAGGCTGCCGACAGCGAAGGTCTCGACGTGATCGTCGTGACGGCGTCGGGCAAGGACAAGACCCAGCTGAACAGCTCGGTGTCGGTCACCAGCGTTGATTCCAAGCTGATCGAAGACTTCAAGCCCAGCTCGGAAGCCGAAGTGTTCCGCATGATCCCGGGTATCCAGGTTGCTGGTACCTCGGGCCCGGGCGGTAACTCGAACATCGCTGTGCGCGGTCTGCCCGTTGCCACCGGTGGTTCGCCGTTCGTCCAGATCCAGGAAGATGGCCTGCCGACCGTGCTGTTCGGTGACATCCAGTTCG
>JAYSCF010000163.1:0-4777 GCA_041915005.1 Novosphingobium sp. | reverse complement strand
CAAGGGGTGAACCCGGCAGACTTTACCGCATGGCGCGCCGGGCTGCTGGTGCGGATGGGCGAGGGCGATGCCGCCCGGGCGCTGGTCCAGGATGTCGATGCCGGAAACTATACCCCGGCGCTGACCCAGGCGGCGCTTGATGCCTATGCCTTTACCGCGGACGTGACCGGCATCTGCCCGGTGACCAAGGTGATCGGCGGTGCGCGCAAGGATGCTGATTGGCGGGTGCTGCGGGCGATCTGTTCGGCCTTTGAAGGCGATGGCGCCGCGGGCATGAACCAGCTTGACCGCCTGATGGGCGAAGGCGCCTGGCCCAAGGTCGATCTGTTGCTGGCGCAGAAATATGCCGGCGCGGCGGGTCAGGGACGGCGCGCGGTCAAGATCGAATGGGACGGGGTGAACGACATGACCCCGTGGCGCTATGCGCTGAGCATCGCCGTCGGGCTGACCCCGCCCAAGGCGCTGATGCAGGATCTGCCGGCGCGCTACAGCTATGTCGCGGCCACCGCGCCGATGCTGGGGCTGGAAGACCGCGCCGCCGGGGCTGATGTGGCCGCCGGCGCCGGGATCCTGTCGAGTGCGGCGATGGTCGATCTTTATGGCCAGATCTACGCCCAGGATGAAATCGAGGGCGATTGGGCCAAGCGCGCCGAAACCCTGCGCAATGCCTATGTCGGCGAAGAGGCTGCGGACCGCATGGCGGCGCTGCGCACGCTGTGGGATGGCGCGGTCGATCCGGCGCAGCGCTATTCGCGCGAAGTGCTGACCGCCTATGCCGCGGCGCGCATGCCGGTCGACGGCAGCTTTGCCAAGGACGCGCCCGATCTGATCGCCTCGATGCTGGCGGCGGGGCTCGATGCCAATGCAATGCGCTGGGCGCCGCAGGCCGACAAGGGCAGCCTTGCCTGGGCCCTGCTGGCGCTTGCCGCGCCGCAGCGTTCGGCGCTGGTGGACGGCGGCAGCTTGTCGAGCTTCCGTGGCAACGATGACAGCGACGGGTATCGCAAATCGCGCTTCCTGCTGGCGGGGCTGGCCGGCCTGGGCCGGGTCGATGGCGCGGCGCAGGGCGAATTTGCCGCCAAGCTGGGGATCGATCTGGGCCGCCAGACCAACTGGACCCGGCTGATCGATCAGGCGGCGGCGGTCAACAACCAGGGCCTGGTTGCACTGCTCGCCGGGCTGGGGATGCAGGGCAAGGGCTGGGACAAGATGACCAGCGTGCACCTTTACCACATCGTTTCGGCGCTCAACCGGGTTGGCCTTGGCGCCGAGGCGCGGATGATCGCGGCCGAGGCCGTGGCGAGAGGCTAGGCACATTTCCGCCGCGATCGAGAGCTTTCTCGCCATGCTCGCGGCAGAGCGCGGCGCGGCGGCCAATACCCTTGCCGCCTATCGCCGCGATCTGGAAGGCGCAGAAGCCGCGATCGGCGATCTGGTGAAGGCCGATGGTTCGGCGCTGGGCGCACTTGGCCCGGCCTGGGCCGATCTTGCCCCTTCGAGCCTGGCGCGCAAATGTTCGGCGCTGCGCCAGTTTTATGGCTTTCTGGTTGATGAGGGCCTGCGCGAGGACGATCCTTCGCCCGGCCTGCCGCGCCCGCGCAGCCGCCGCCCGCTGCCGCGGCTGCTCGGCCATGGCGAGGTCGAGGCGCTGTTCGCCCGCGCCGAGGAAGAGGCCGCGGGCGACCGGGCCGAGGCGGTGCGGATGCTCGCCCTGCTGGAATTGCTCTATGGGTCGGGGCTGCGCGCAACCGAACTGGTTTCGCTGCCGCTGGCGGCCATCCCGCGCGATGCGCCGTTCCTGACAGTCACCGGCAAGGGCGGCCAGCAGCGCATGGTGCCGGTCAGCACCCGCGCACGGGCAGCGCTGTCGCGCTGGGTGGCGGTGCGGGGCGAGGGGGGCAAGCAGCTGTTCCCGTCGCGCTCGGCCAAGGGCCACCTGACCCGGATTCGCCTGTTCCAGCTGCTCCGTGATCTGGCGGGGCGCGCCGGGCTTGATCCCGAAAAGGTCAGCCCGCACGTGCTGCGCCACGCCTTTGCCACGCACCTGCTCGAAGGCGGGGCGGACCTGCGCGTGCTGCAGACCTTGCTCGGCCATGCCGACATCGCCACGACGCAAATCTATACCCATGTCGACAGCGCCCGGCTTGTCGCGCTTGTGAATGCACGGCATCCGCTGGCGGTCAGGCCCTTGCCGTGACGGGCAGAGGAGGCTAGCGCAAGGCCCATGATTTCCTATCTCGAGTTCGAAAAGCCGGTTGCCGCGCTTGAAGCCCGCATCTCGGAACTGCGCGAAACCGCCAGTGTCGGCGATGTCGACATCACCGCCGAGATCCGCCGCCTCGAAATGAAGAGCGCGGACCTGCTGGCCAGCACCTATGCCGCATTGACCCCGTGGCAGAAGACCCAGGTGGCGCGGCACCCGATGCGGCCCCATTTCAAGGACTTCATCGAACAGATTTTCACCGATTTCGTGCCGCTGGGCGGGGACCGCTATTATGGTGACGATCACGCCATCATCGGCGGCTTTGCCAAGCTGAACGGCCGCCGCGTGGTGGTGATCGGTCACGAAAAGGGCAACGACACCCAAAGCCGGATCAAGCACAACTTCGGGATGGGCAAGCCCGAAGGCTATCGCAAGGCGATCCGCCTGATGGAACTGGCCGGGCGGTTCGGCCTGCCGGTGGTGACGCTGGTGGATACCTCGGGCGCGTTCCCGGGGGTTGAAGCCGAAGAACGCGGCCAGGCCGAAGCCATCGCGCGTTCGACCGAGGCGTGCCTCGCGCTGGAAGTGCCGATGGTGGCGGTGATCGTGGGCGAAGGCGGTTCGGGCGGCGCGGTTGCCCTGGCTAGCGCCGAACGCGTGCTGATGTTCGAACACGCCGTCTATTCGGTGATTTCGCCCGAAGGCTGCGCCTCGATCCTGTGGCGCACCAACGAAAAGGCCGCCGATGCAGCTGAAGCGATGAAGGTGACCGCACAAGACCTGCTCGGCCTTGGCGTGATCGACCGGATCGTCAAGGAGCCGGTCGGCGGGGCGCACCGCGATCCGGTGGGCGCGTGCCAATCGCTGGCCAAGGCGATCGACGATGAGCTGGACAAGCTTGCCGCGATCAAGCCGGAAAAGCTGCGTGCCCAGCGCGAAGAACGCTTCCTGCGCATCGGCGAACTCTGATCCTGTCTCAGTCCCGGTC
This sequence comes from Novosphingobium sp., assembly GCA_041915005.1. Taxonomy (GTDB): domain Bacteria; phylum Pseudomonadota; class Alphaproteobacteria; order Sphingomonadales; family Sphingomonadaceae; genus Novosphingobium. The sequence continues at coordinate 1,586 of JAYSCF010000163.1, read as the reverse complement.
GCGGGGCTGATATTTCGGCTTTCCAAGACCCGGGGCGGGCCTTACCTTTTGGTAACGAATTGTCGTTGCCGGAAAGGAAAGCCCCATGTCGCCTCGCAAATCTCCTCTGCTCGGGCGCCTGTTTGCCGGGGCGGCACTGGCGGTCATGGCGCTGCCGATCGCACAGGCTGGGGCCCAGGCGGTTCAGGCCATCAGCCAGGCCGACAAGCAGGAAGGCGCCAAGGCCCACCCCCAGTTGGTCGCCGAATTTGGCGGCGCGATGAGCGGAACCCAGGCCCGCTATGTCGAATCGGTGGGCAAGCGGATCGCGGTTCAGTCCGGGCTGAGCAACGCGACCGGGGATTTCACCGTCACGCTGCTCAACTCCTCGGTCAACAATGCTTTCGCGATCCCCGGCGGCTATGTTTACACCACCCGCCAGCTGGTGGCGCTGATGAACAACGAGGCGGAACTGGCCGGGGTTCTCGGCCACGAAGTTGGCCACGTGGCCGCCCGCCATGCCGCCAAGCGCCAAAGCGCGGCCACCCGCAACACGGTGATCGGGGTGCTGGGAACGGTGCTGTCGGGCGTGCTGCTGGGCAACAGCGGGATCGGGCAGGTGGTCCAGCAGGGCTTCATGCAGGGCTCGCAGCTCCTCACGCTCAAATATTCGCGCAGCCAGGAAACCGAGGCCGATAATCTCGGGATCCAGTATCTGCGCAGCGCCGGTTATGATCCGCGCGCTATGTCGACCGTGCTGCAAAGCCTGGCCAACCAGACCGCGCTGGAAGCCCGCCTGATGGGGACGAGCGACCGGGTGCCCGAATGGGCCTCGACTCACCCCGATCCGGCCTCGCGCGTTTCGGCGGCTCTGGCCCGGGCCGGGGCAGGGGCCAGCGGCAAGACCAACCGCGACCAGTTCCTCACGGGGGTCAACGGCTTGCTCTATGGCGATGATCCCAAGCAGGGCATCGTCGATGGACGCAAATTCACCCATCCCGACATGAAGTTCCAGTTCGAAGCGCCGAGCGGGTTCTACCTTGTCAACGGAACCGACGCGGTGGCGATCAGCGGCCAGGCGGGCAAGGCCCAGCTGGCCGGCGCGGCCTATAACGGCGATCTTGATGCCTATGTTCGTGCGGTCTTTGCCGGGCTGACCGAATCCGGCCAGGCGCAGATCGATCCGGGCGCGATCACCCGCACCACGATCAACGGCATGAACGCCGCGCGCGCCAGTGCGCGGGTGGCCTCGGGCAGCAGCCAGGTCGATGTGACGGTGGTCGCCTATGAACTGGCAAGCGGCCAGGCGGTGCACTTTCTGACCATGATCCCGGCGGGCAGCGCCGACGTGTTCAGCCCGATGTTTGCCTCGATGCACCGGATTACCGCGGCAGAGGCGGCGGCGGTCAAGCCGCGCAAGCTGGTGGTGGTGGCCGTGGCCAAGGGGGATACGCTGCAAAGCCTGTCGCGGCGCATGGCCTACGGCGATGCCCCGCTCGATCGCTTCCTGGTGCTCAATGGCCTGACGGCATCGAGCAAGCTGGCGGTGGGCCAGAAGGTCAAGCTCGTGACGTATTGATTTGCGTTGCCATGCCGGCCCGCTCCCC
>JAYSCF010000162.1:0-4833 GCA_041915005.1 Novosphingobium sp. | reverse complement strand
GCTTCACCCTGGGCGGTGAAAACGGCGTGGTGCTGACCAGCAAGCTGATCGACGGGACTTTCCCGGATTACAGCCGCGTCATTCCCACCGGCAACGACAAGCTGCTCAAGCTTGATCCCAAGAGCTTCTACCAAGGCGTCGACCGCGTGGCGACGATCGCCACCGAAAAGACCCGCGCGGTCAAGATGGCGCTCGACAATGACCGGATCACCCTGTCGGTCACCTCGCCCGACAACGGCACGGCGGCCGAAGAAGTGCCGGCCGATTATAGCGCCGAACCCTTCGAAATCGGCTTCAACGCCAATTACCTCAAGGATATCCTTGGCCAGGTCGAAGGCGATACGGTTGAACTGCACCTAGCCGATGCCGGTGCACCGACCCTGATCCGTCAGGACGAAAAGAGCCCCGCGCTCTACGTCCTGATGCCGATGCGGGTCTGATCGCGATGCGGGGGCTGATGCTGGCCGGGGCGCTCGCGCTGGGCAGCGCGGCCCCGCTGGCGGCTGCACCGGTGGCCGCCGCGGTGCCTGCCGCAGCGACGCCTGACGCCGATCTCGCCTGCGCCGCGTGGAGCGCGATCGTGGTTGGCAACATGAAAGATGGCGAGATGAAGGACGGGATGTCCTTCTCGATGGTCTGGTTCATCGGCCGCTGGGAAGGCGTGACCGGCGGCAAGATCGAGCAGGCGCTGACCAAGGACTACATCGTCAAGCTTACCCCGCAGCTCGGCCAGATTGGCAAGGGTTGCGCCGAACGGATGCAGGATTTCGGCGGCCGCATGCAAGGGCTGGGGCGCGATCTTCAGGCGGCCGACGGCAAGTAAGCCTGGGGCGGCGGGCCGCGCTGCTGCGCCAAAGGCCCGCCAGCCTATCCTTCGTTCAGATATCGACCACGATCTTGCCGAAATGGGCATTGGCGGCCTGATGCTTGAAGGCATCGCCCAGCTTGGACAGCGGGAAGTGATCCGAAATCACCGGCTTGATCCCGTTGGCATTGATCCCGGCGATCATGTCGAGCTGCTGGGCGCGGCTGCCGACGGTCAGCCCCTGAACCCTGAGGTTCTTGGCCATCAGCAAGGCGGTCTGGACCGGGCCGGCAAAGCCCGCGAGCACGCCGATCAGGGCAACATGGCCGCCGACGCGGGTGGCGACCATCGACTGGTCAAGCGTTCCTGACCCCCCGATTTCGACCACGGTGTCCACCCCGACCCCGCCGGTCAGTTCCAGCGCCTTGGCGCCCCATTCGGGGGTCTGCTTGTAGTTGATCAGCAGGTCCGCCCCCAAGGCCTTGAGCTTGTCCAGCTTGGCATCGGACGAGGACGTGGCAATTACGCGCGCTCCGGCGGCCTTGGCGAACTGCAGCGCGAAGACCGAAACCCCGCCGCTGCCCTGGACCAGCACGGTCGATCCCGGCTTTACCGCGCCATCGACGAACAGCGCGCGCCACGCGGTCAGCCCGGCGCAGGTCAGCGTGGCGGCTTCGGCGGCGGTGTAGCCGGCGGGGACGGGGGTGAACCAGTGCTGCGGGGTGACCACCACTTCGCGGGCATAGCCATCGATCCCATCGCCCGGCACCCGGGTGAAGGCAGAGGTCGGCGCGGCGCCATCGTTCCAGTCAGGGAAGAACACCGAGGTGACCAACTGGCCGACAGTGAACTGGGTAACTCCGGCGCCAATGGCCTCTACCACCCCGGCGCCATCCGACATCGGAATGCGCCCGGCTTCGGCGGGGATCATCCCCATCACCACGGCAAAGTCATGGTAATTGAGCGAGCTGGCCTGCAGCCGGACGCGGATTTCACCGGGGCCGGGCTGGCCGGGATCGGCCAGGGTAGCCAGTTCAAGGGTGTCGAGCCCGGCGGGCGAGCCGACGCGAACAGCGGAAATGGTCATGATGCATCCTCCGGGAAGCCACCGCGTGACGGCGCGCGTGCGCCGCCCGGGTTGTTGATTTAGGCGGCGCGACTAAGGCAGAGCGCTGCGCGCTGTGCAAGTGTCCATTGCGCTCAGGGCTCCCTGGCGCGGATCATATCGGCAATGTCGACGAATTTCTCGCGCGGGGCATCGGCGCGGGCGCGGCCTTCCTCGGCGGCTTCGATCCGTTTCCAGTCGCGGAAGGTCACGATATCGAGCCCGCGTTCGGCCGCCAGGGCATCGAACCCGGCGCGGCCCGACCTTGCGGTTGCGGCGATCAGCCCGCTGGCAATGTCCTCGGCGATCTTTTCGATCACGGCGAAGCCATCCGGGCGGTTGGTGCCGATCGTGCCCGATGGGCCGCGCCGCGCCCAGCCGACGCAGTACAGGCCCGGCAGGATCCGGCCTTCGTCGTTGGCGAAACGGCCGGCGCGTTCATCAAACGGCACGTCTGGAATCCGCGAGGTCTGGTAACCGATGCAGCAGATCACCAGCCCGGCGGGGATGGTATAGACTTCGCCAGTGCCGACCGCCCGCCCGGCTTCGACGCGGGTGCGTTCGATCTCGATCCCTTCGACCCGGTCGGTGCCGATGATGGCCCGGGGCGCGGCGAAGAAATCGAACTCGATCTCGATCGGCAGTTCGGCATAGTGGCTTTCGGGGATCGCGGCGAACGAGCGCAGGTGGGTCACCGATTTGCGCAGGCCCGGTTCCAGCAGCGCATCTTCGCCTTCCTCGGGCAGATCGGCGGGATCGACCCGCGGCGCGGCGCGGGACAGGTGCGCCAGCTCGCCCAGTTCCTTGGGCGTCATCATGATCTGGTGCGGCCCGCGCCGCCCGACGATCACGATGCGCTTGAGCCGGGAAGTCTGCAATTGATCGAGCGCGTGGGCGACAATGTCGCTCCCGGCGAATTCATCGCGGGTCTTGGCGAGGATCCGGGTCACGTCGAGCGCGACATTGCCCATGCCGATCACCACGGCGGTATCGCCCGTCAGATCGGGATCAAGGTCTGCGAACATCGGATGGCCATTGTACCAGCCGACAAATGCCGCGCTGCCGAACACCCCGGGAAGGTTTTCGCCGGGCAGGTCCATCTTGCGATCGTGCGGGGCGCCGGTGGCCAGGACGACCGCATCGTAGAGCTGCTGAAGTTCGGGGATGGTAACATCGCGGCCGATCATCACGTTGCCCACGAACCGGACGTTGTCGGACAGGGCGGTGCTTTCATAGCGCCTGGCGACGCCCTTGATCGACTGGTGATCGGGGGCCACCCCGGTGCGGATCAGGCCATAGGGCACGGGCAGCATGTCGAACACGTCGACCCGCACGTCGTCGCCCCATTGTTTCTGCGCGGCTTCGGCGGTGTAGTAGCCCGCCGGTCCAGAGCCGATGATCGCGATATGGCGCATGGTCAGACGGCCTTTCGGTGAGCGGGATGGGACGGGCACTGTGCGCTCCGGCCAGAGCCGCAACCGGGCCGAGAACTCCCTTGGGCCATCTATTTCCCCCCAATGCCTGCCTGTTCTGACGGGATCATGCACTGGCCGAGGGGGCAATACAAGCGCGGTCGGGGCGGGGTGCGGATTGGCGGATTTTCGCGCAGAAGCAGGGTTAATTTTAACCTGATTGCAATGGATTGCGCGGCACAAGCAGGTCGATGTCCGCCCAGCCAGCCCGACGATTGCCTGATCCCGGCGCCCAGCCGGCGCAGGAACATGCTCGCCCGGCAACGGCGCGCGAGCCGAACCGGGCGCTGGCGGAACCATCGGTGGCGGATCATGCGGTGCTGCACCCGCACCATGCCGCCCGCACCAATCGCACCGCGCGCCGCCCGGCCCCGCAAGCGGCGCTGGCCTCGGTGGTTGAACGCAATTGGGTGCTGATGGCCCCCGCCATGGTCGGCGGTATGGTGCTGATGGGGCTCAAATACCTCTCCGTTCCCTCGCTGGTCCCGCTTGTTACGGCACTGGCTGCGGTGGCGCTGGCGGCGGCCACCCCCCGGGCCAAGCGGTTCGAGCGCGAACGGCTGCGCACCTCGACGCACCGCTCGATCCTGTTGGTGGCGCTGGTGGGCCTGCCGATGCTGCTGTTCGGCACGGCCCTGGCGCAGTGGACGGTCGAAGCGCGTGCCGAGTGGCGCGATGCGATCGGGATCCTGGTGATCATCGGCTCGCTCGCCTCGATCATTCTCAATCGCCGGGTGCCCAGTATCATCATCGCGCTGGTCGCGCTGTGGGGCGGGGTCTGGTTGACCCCGAACGCCGGGGGCAGCGCCTTTACCCTGGCCATCGGCGGGCTGGTTGGGATCTACACCTCGATCCGGCAGGTGCGGGCCGACGCCGATCTGGCCGAGCGCGACCGCGAGCGCCAGCGCGCGCAGCTGCGCGCCGAGGAAATCCTGCTCGATTACGAACAGACCGGGCAGGGCTGGTTCTGGGAAACCGACCGGCGCGGCACCTTGCTTTACGTGTCGCCGACGATCGGTGCCTTGCTGGGGCGCGATCAGGGGGCTTTGCTGGGGCGGCCATTTACCGAACTGTTCATCACCGATCCGGCCGGGCAGGAAAGCGAGCGCACGCTGGCCTTCCATCTCACGGCGCGATCGGCCTTCAATGATCTGGCGCTGCGCGCGGCGGTCCAGCGGGAAGAGCGCTGGTGGTCGGTCAACGGCCGGCCGATCTATGACGGCTTCGGCAATTTTCTGGGCTTTCGCGGCTCGGGCGCGGACCTGACCGAGAAGAAGCGTTCCGAAGAGCACGCCTCGCGGCTGGCGCATTACGATTCGCTGACCGGGCTCGCCAACCGGTTCCAGATGTCGCAGACGCTGGAGAAGATCCTCAACGCGCCCAATATGGAGCACCGGGCCTGCGCGGTGTTCCTGCTCGATCTCGACCGGTTCAAGCAGGTCAACGATACG
>JAYSCF010000161.1:0-4867 GCA_041915005.1 Novosphingobium sp. | reverse complement strand
GATGTCAGCTATCAGCAGGAAAAGAACCCCGAGCTGACCTTCTCGGCCACCAAGGAACGCTGATCAGTCTTGCCAGGCCGCGCGCAGCCGCGGCCCGGACAGATAGAGGCAGGCGGCCGAAACGGTGAAGGCCAGCCCCGCAACCGCGGCCATCGCATGGCGCAGCGCCTCTGGCCCTGATGCCGGGGCCAGCCGATCGCTCAGCGCGCCGATCAGGTAGGGGCCAAGGCCAAAGGCGATCAGGTTGACCACCAGCAGGAAGCAGGCCGAGGCGCCGGCCCGCTCGGCCGGGGCCACGATGTGCTGGATCGCGGTGATGATCGGCCCGTTCCACACGAACGCCAGCGCGAAGGGGGCGATCAGCAGCAGGAACAGCGCGGTCGGCCCGGTGCTGGTGAACGCCAGCGCAAAGCCCGGCGCGCACAGCAGGAACGCCCAGGCCGGCAACCGGGCATACCCGGCCCTGTCGCGCTGTCCGGCGCGGTCACCTAGCACCCCGCCGATGACCATGCCGGTGGCACTGGCCAACAGCAGCAGCGCGCCAACGGATTGGCCCGCCTGGACCAGGGTCAGGCCATAGCTGCGTTGAAGCAGGGCCGGGGTCCAGAACAGCAGGCCGGTGCCGCCGATCCCGCCGGCGGCCGTGCCCAGCGAAATCAGCCAGAAGGCCGGCAGGCGCACCAGTTTGCCCAGCGCGGCAAACGGCGGCTGGGTGGCAGCGGCGCTTGGCAGGGCGCGATCCCGCACCAGCAGGGCAAAGGGGATCGCGGCGATCACGCCGGCAACCCCTAAGATCACGAAGGCCGCGCGCCAGTTGATCGCGGCGGCGATGCTGGCGCCGAACAGCGCACCTGCCGCCGATCCGAACGGCACCCCCAGCGAATAGAGCGCCAGCGCGCGCGAGCGCCGTTCGGGCGGGAAGTAGTCCGCGATCAGGGCATAGGATGGCGCCACGCCGCCCGCTTCGCCGATCCCCACGCCGAGGCGGCAGGCAAACAGCTGCGCGAAGTTGGTTGCAGCGCCGCACAGCGCGGTAAAGCCGCTCCACACCACCAGGCCGGCGGCGATCACCCGGGTGCGGCCCTTGCGGTCCGCCAGCAGCCCCAGCGGCACCCCCATGGTGGTGTAGAGCAGGGCAAAGGCAATCCCGCCAAGCGCGCCGACTTGCGCATCGCTGATGCCAAGGTCGGCCTTGACCTGCTGGGCGACCACCGAAAGAATCTGCCGGTCAAGGTAGTTGAAGGTGTAGACCACCAGCAACATCGCCAGCACGAGGTTGGGCGCCGGTTCGGGCCGTGCGGGTTTATTCGGCTGCATTTTTCCTCTACCCCTCACGGTCTAACGGCCGGTCATGCGGCGAAGTTCTATCGGAGCGCGCTGACTGCGGCCAGCATTTTGTCAATGGAACTGACATTCTCCAGCTACAACATTCACAAGGCCGTCGGGCTCGACCGGCGGCGTGATCCTGATCGCATCCTAGCGATCCTGCACGAAATCGATGCCGACGTGATCGCGCTGCAAGAGGCTGACCGCCGGTTCGGTCGGCGTGAAAGCGTGCTGCCGCTCTCCGCGATCGACGATCTGGGGCACTACCGCGCGGTGCCGCTCAACCACCGGCCGGATTCGATCGGCTGGCACGGCAATGCGCTGCTGGTGCGCCGCCGCTTCACCATTGCCGAGGCCGACGTAGTGCCGCTGCCCACGCTGGAGCCGCGCGGCGCGGTATGGGCCGACCTGCAGATCGATGGCCAGGCCGTGCGGGTGGTGGGGATGCACCTTGATCTTTCGGGGCTGCGCCGCCGCCAGCAAGTGCGCACGATCCTGGGCCATGTTGGCACGCGCCCCGAACCCTGCCCAACCGTGCTGATGGGCGATTTCAACGAATGGTCGGCGCTGGGTGGCAGCCTGCGTGAATTCCATCCCCCCTGGCGGGTGCTGGCCCCGGGGCGCAGTTTCCCCTCGCGCCGCCCGGTGGCCATGCTCGACCGGATCGTGATCTCGCCCGAATGGCAGCTGGGCGAAGCCGGGGTCCATCATTCCGCGCTGGCGGCAATCGGTTCGGATCATCTGCCGGTCTTTGCCCGGCTGGCGCTGCCTAAAATTTAGGCAGGTGAGCAATTGCCGAGCGCACGCGCCGGCGTGTGGCTGCGGCCTTGTTTCACAATCTCCTGAAAACACGCCGAAACCCTGATTTGGCACGTGCCTTGCTGATGGAGCCTTGTCGGCATGGGGCCGGCAGGCAAACCAGGGGATAGGCATGAAGTTCATCATCGCCATCATCAAGCCGTTCAAGCTCGACGAGGTGCGCGATGCTCTCGGCGCTCTCGGCGTCGCGGGAATGACCGTGTCCGAGGTCAAGGGCTTCGGACGGCAAAAGGGACAGACCGAAATCTACCGCGGCGCGGAATATTCGACGAATATGCTGCCCAAGGTGAAGCTCGAAATCGCGTGCAGCGATGAGCTTGCGCCGCAGGTGGTCGAGACGATCCAGCAAGCCGCCAGCACCGAAGCCATCGGTGACGGCAAGGTCTTCGTGCTCGATCTGGCATCCGCAACCCGCATCCGCACCGGCGAAACCGGGGACACCGCGCTGTGAGCGCGCCCGCGCCGACAGACGGCCACAGGAGGGAAAACAACATGATCCGCAAGCTTATCGGCAGCGCGGGTGCGGCAGGGGCCTGGCTCCTGACCGGCGCCACCGCGTTTGCCCAGGCGGCGGGGCCGATCAAGGCCCCCACCGCCGAACAGATGGCCACCATGGTCAACAAGGGCGATACTGCCTGGATGCTCGTTTCGGCCGCACTGGTGCTGATGATGAGCGTGCCCGCGCTGGCGCTGTTCTACGGCGGCCTGGTGCGCACCAAGAACATGCTCAGCGTGCTGATGCAGGTGTTCATGATCGTTTCGATCGCGGCGCTGGTCTGGGTCGGCTGGGGTTACAGCCTTGCCTTCACCAGCGGTTCGACGCCCTATATCGGCGGGCTTTCGAAGGCCTTCCTCGCGGGGGTTTCCAGCTCGACCTATGCGGCGACCTTCTCGAACAACGTCTATCTGCCCGAATTCGTGTTCGTCGTCTTCCAGATGACCTTCGCGTGCATCACCCCGGCGCTGATCGTCGGCGCCTTTGCCGAACGCGTGAAGTTCTGGCCCTTGATGCTGTTCATGGTGCTGTGGCTGACGATCGTCTATTTCCCGGTCGCACACATGGTGTGGTACTGGGCCGGCCCGGACTTCCTGCCTGATGCGCCGAACGATTACGGTCTGCTGTGGGGCATGGGCGCGCTCGACTTTGCTGGCGGCACCGTGGTTCACATCAACGCCGGTATCGCTGGCCTGGTGGGCTGCCTGATGATCGGCAAGCGCGTGGGCTTTGGCCGCGAAGCCACCCCGCCGCACTCGCTGACCATGACCATGATCGGCGCCTCGCTGCTGTGGGTCGGCTGGTTCGGTTTCAACGCCGGCTCCAACCTCGAAGCCAATGGCGTGACCGCGGTGGCCTTCATCAACACCTATGTCGCCACGGCTGCTGCGGCCATCGCCTGGGCGCTGTGCGAACAGGTGCACCACGGCAAGCCTTCGATGCTGGGTGCGGCCACGGGCGCTGTTGCCGGTCTTGTCGCGATCACCCCGGCCTCGGGCTATGCCGCGCCGATGACCTCGATCGTGCTGGGTCTGCTGGTTTCGCCGATCTGCTACTTCTTCGTGAGCTATGTGAAGAACAAGCTGAAGTACGACGACACCCTGGACGTGTTCGGCGTGCACTGCGTCGGCGGGATCTTCGGGGCGATTGCCACCGGCGTGGTGGCCGATCCGGCACTCGGCGGGCAGGGCTTCTTTGACTACACCCAGTTCCCTGCCGTGGCCGGAAGCTACGACATGGCCGCGCAGGTGATCACCCAGATCAAGGCCGTGGCTTTGACCCTGGTGTGGTCGGGCCTGGGTTCGGCAGTGCTGTTCTACGTGATCGACAAGGTCTTCGGGCTGCGTCCGGCGGAAGAAGCCGAACGCGAAGGGCTCGATCTCACCGAACACGGCGAGCGCGCCTACAACTACTGATCCCCTTCAGTTTGGCGGGACCGGGGAACCTCCTCCTCTCCTCCCTTCCCGGTCTCGCCTCCCTACGTTCCTCCTGCGAACGTCAACTAGAAAGGGCCGGAGCTGCGAAGCTCCGGCCCTCTTTTGTGTGGGGTCTGGCGAAGTGGGCTTATTCCCACTCGATCGTGCCGGGCGGCTTCGACGTGTAGTCGTAAACCACGCGGTTGATGCCCTTGACCTCGTTGATGATCCGGGTCGCGCAGCGCGACAGGAAGGCGGCATCGAAGGGATAGATGTCGGCGGTCATGCCATCGGTGCTGGTCACGGCGCGCAGCGCGCAGACGCTGTCATAGGTGCGCCCATCGCCCATCACGCCCACGGTCTTGACCGGCAGCAGCACGGCGAAGGCCTGCCAGATCGCGTCGTAGAGCCCGGCGTTGCGGATTTCCTCGAGATAGATCGCATCGGCCTTGCGCAGGATGTCGCAGCGCTCGCGCGTGACTTCGCCGGGGATACGGATCGCGAGGCCCGGCCCGGGGAACGGGTGGCGGCCCACGAACACTTCGGGCAGGCCAAGTTCGCGGCCCAGTTCGCGCACTTCATCCTTGAACAGTTCGCGCAGCGGTTCGACGAGGCTCATGTTCATGCGTTCGGGCAGGCCGCCCACGTTGTGGTGGCTCTTGATCGTCACCGAAGGCCCACCGGTGAACGACACCGATTCGATCACGTCGGGATAGAGCGTGCCCTGGGCCAGGAACTGCGCGCCGCCGATCTGCCTGGCCTCTTCCTCGAACACGTCGATGAAGGTCTTGCCGATGAACTTGCGCTTGGC
>JAYSCF010000160.1:0-4872 GCA_041915005.1 Novosphingobium sp. | reverse complement strand
GTCAGGTAATCGATCAGCGCCTGCCAACTGGCCAGAACCGGGGCATCCTGCACCGCGGTGCGGGCCAGGCGCCGCGCGGCCAGCGCCACGATCTTGAGCGCGGCGGCGCTGGTTTCGCCCATCCCGGGATGCTGGGCCAGGGCATGGGGATCGGCATTGAACACCCCCGCCAGGCTGCCAAAGCGGGCGATCAGGCTCTTGGCCAGCGGCTTGGTGTCCTTGCGCGGGATTGCAGTCATCAGCAGGTATTCGATGACCTCGTGATCGCCCAGCGCCTCGTGCCCGCCGCCCAGCAGCCGCGCGCGCAGCCGGGCGCGGTGGCCGGCCCCATCGGGGGTGGAAGCGGCTGCTGGGCGGCTGTCATCAAGCGGCAATTCATCCATGGCTCTCCATTGCCTTTCAAGGTCCAAGCGCGCAAGGGTATGCCAATGGTCGAAGACCCCGGCGAACTGTCTGAAAACGATAAGGAAGCAGCGCCTCCGCGCCGCCGCAAGGCTTTGCGCGGGCTGGGGTGGGCCGGGTTGGTGCTGGCCGCGCTGCTGGCGCTGGCCTGGTTCAATCGCGGGGCGATCGTTGAACGGATCATTTCGGGACAGCTTTCCAGCCTTGGCCTGCCGGGCAAGTACCGGCTCGAATCGGCGGGGCTGGGAACCCAGGTGCTGACCGATATCGTGATCGGCGATCCCGTCCAGCCCGACCTGACTGTCGAGCGCGCCGAAGTGACCGTGGTTCCCACCTTTGGCCTCCCCACGGTGGGCCGCGTCAAGCTGGTGCGGGCCCGGCTGTTCGGCACGGTCCGCCAGGCCCGGGCCAGTTTCGGCAGCCTGGACCGGCTCTTGTTTGCCAAGTCGGAAAAGCCTGCGGGGCTGCCCGACATGGATCTGGTGCTGGATGATGCCCGGGCGCGGCTGGTCACCGACTATGGCGTGATCGGCATCAAGGCCGAAGGCCAGGGCAATCTCAGCGACGGGTTCAGCGGGATCGTGGCCGCCGCAGCGCCGCAGGCCGCGATCGGAGGCTGCCAGATCACGCGGGCCAGCCTGTTCGGCAGGGTGCAGATCACCGCGGCGCATCCGCAATTTTCGGGGCCGCTGCGGCTGGGGGGGGTGTTTTGCCCGGCGCAGGGCCGGCGCCTGGCGGCCAGTTCGGCGCAGATCGAAGCCCGCACCACCCAGGCCTTTGATAGTGTTGCCGGGCGGCTCGGGTTGCAGGGCGGGGCGCTGGGCTGGGGCGGCGCGGCGGCGGCGGGGCTCGATGGCGCTGCCGATTTCTCGCTAGCGCGGGGCGAACTGACCACGCGGTATCGGCTGGGCGGCAAGCAAGTGACGGCGGCCTATGGCAGCGCCGCCGCGCTTGAGCTCGAAGGCTTGCTGCGCGGGCACGATTCCCTCGCCCGGTTCGAAGGCGAAGGGGCGCTGACCGGTCGGGGCCTGTCGCCGGGCCGCGATCTGGATGCCGCGCTCAAACGGATTTCCGCCGGCGGCCGGGACAGTCTTGCCGCGCCGTTGGCGGGCCAATTGCACGCGGCCTTGCTGCACGAAGCCGGTGGCAGCCGCCTGTCGGCCAATTATCTGCTGCGGTCCGATGGGCAGGGCGTGTCGCTGACCGTGTCGCGCGCCGTGGTGCAGGGCGGCAGCGGGGCGCAGGTGCTGGCGCTATCCCGCTTTCAGCTGCGCCGTGCCGGTGATGGGGTGCCGCGCCTGTCGGGCAATGTGGCGACCGGCGGGGCGGGCTTTCCGCAGCTGTCAGGCCGGATCACCGGGCGCGGCGATGGGTCGTTGGGCGGGCGGTTCACCATGGCCGAATACCGCGCGGGGACCAGCCGGATCGCGCTGCCCTCGCTGGTGGTAACCCAATTGCGCGGCGGTGAAATCGGCCTGTCGGGCTGGGCCGAACTGTCGGGCGCGCTGCCCGGCGGGCGGGTCGATCGGCTGCGCATCCCGCTCGACGGCAACTGGTCTGCGCGGCGGGGGCTGTCATTGTGGCGCCGGTGCATCGCGCTGTCTTATGATCGGCTGGCATTGTCGGGGCTGAGCCTTGATCCGCAAAGCCTGTCGCTCTGCCCGGGTTCGCGCGGGGCGATCCTGCGGCAGGATGCCAGCGGGCTGCACATCGCCGCGGGGACGCGCGGGCTGGCGCTGTCCGGGCGGATTGGCGAAACGCGGCTGCACCTGCGCAGCGGGCCGCTCGGCCTGGCCTGGCCCGGCGCGCTGGTGGCGCGTTCGGTCGAGGCGGAACTGGGCGATCCGGCTGCACCTTCGCGCCTGAAAATCGCAGACCTGCGGGCGCGGCTGGGCAGCGACATTACCGGAACCTTCGCGGGGGCCGAGGCGCGGCTGGCGGCGGTGCCGCTCGACCTGCTCGATGGCGCGGGGCAGTGGCGCTTTGCCGGCGGGGTTCTGGACCTCAGCGGGGCATCGCTCCGGCTGGAGGATCGGCAGGTCGCGGATCGGTTCCGCCCGTTGATCGCCCGCGATGGCCGGTTGACGCTGCGCGACGGGCTGATCGATGCCGAAGTCATGCTGCGCGAGCCGCATAGCGACCGCTCGGTGGTGAAGGCGGTTATCCATCATGATCTGGCGCGCGCGATCGGCCATGCCGACCTTGCGTTCCCGGCGCTGGTCTTTGACCAGAAGATGCAGCCCGATACGCTGTCGGAGCTGGCGCTGGGCGTGATCGCCAATGCCCGCGGCACGGTTGCCGGGGATGGGCGAATCGACTGGACGCCCCGCGGCGTGACCAGCACCGGCGCCTTTTCGACCGAGGGCCTCGATTTTGCCGCGGCTTTTGGCCCGACCCACGGCGTGAAGGGCAGGGTGGAATTTTCCGACCTGCTCGGCCTGGTGACCCGGCCCGACCAGCGGCTCGCGATTGCCTCGATCAATCCCGGGATCGAGGTGCTGGACGGCGAAGTCTCGTTCCAGCTGACCGGCAACAACACGCTGGTGATCAATGGTGCGCGCTGGCCGTTCGTCGATGGCACGCTGGAACTGCTGCCAACCCGGATGGTGTTCGGCGCGGCCGAAGTGCGGCGCTATACGCTGCGGCTCACCGGGGCCAACGCGGCGCGGTTCATCGAGCGGCTCGAACTGGGCAATCTTGCCGCCAGCGGGCTGTTCGACGGGGACATCCCGATCGTGTTCGACCAGGATGGCGGCCACGTGGTCGGCGGCAAGCTGGCGTCGCGGCCCCCGGGGGGCAATGTCTCCTACGTCGGCGAACTGACTTACAAAGACCTCTCGCCGATGGCCAACATGGCCTTCCAGTCGCTGCGCTCGCTTGATTACAAGCGGATGGAAATCGGGCTCGATGGCAACCTTGATGGCGAAATCGTCACCCGCTTGCAGTTTGCCGGGGTCAGCCAGGGGCTGGGCGCGAAAAGCAACATCGCGACGCGGGCGATCAAGGGCCTGCCGATCCAGTTCAACGTCAACATCCGCGCGCCGTTCCAGAAACTGATCTCGTCGTTCAAATCGATGTACGATCCCGCCTATATCATCGATCCGCGCACGCTTGGCCTGATCGGCCAGGATGGAAAGGCGCCGCCGGGTCCGCCCCCTACCGTTCAGCCACCAGTCAGCAGGAACAGGCCATGAAGACCCCACAATTGACCAACCGCATCGCGGCTGCGACAACCCCGGCCATGAACCGGGGCGCATCTCGAATACGGAAGGTGGCCGGGCGTCTCGCGGCGCTGGGCATGGTGATGGGGAGCGCGCTGGCGCTTGGCGGGTGCATTTCGGTGAATGCCCCGGACAAGCCGATCGTCATCGAACTCAACATCAACATCAAGCAGGAGGTCGTCTATCGGCTTGCGGCGGATGCCGGCAAAACGGTCGAAGACAATGCCTCGATATTTTGAAGTCTGGAGCTGAACCGATGTCTGTGACTGTCTCTCGCCCGCTGGTTGCCGCCGCTCTTGCCGGCGCGCTGTCTGCCCTGGCTATTGCGGCGCCGGCTGCGGCGCAGTCGCGCGATCCGGCCTATGCCGCCGCGCGCGCGGCCGGGCAGGTCGGTGAAAAGACCGACGGTTACCTGGGCTTCCCCTCGGCCCCCAGCGCCGAAGTGCGCAAGCTGGCCGAGGACATCAACATCAAGCGCCGCGCTGTCTATGCCGACAAGGCCGCTGCCCAGAACGCGACTGTGGAAGACTATGCCTTCACCTCGGGGTGCATCGCGATTGCGCGCACGGCCCCGGGGGAAAAGTATCAGGCCCCCGATGGCAGCTGGCAGACCCGCACCGCGGCGGCGCCGCTGCGCGATAACCGCTGCCCGCCGGCATCCTGATCGCCCGGGCGCGCCCCGCCGGGGCAGGAACGGCATCGCGCCAGGCCTCTGCCGGACGCGTCCGGTTGCAATTGTCCTAACGGTTGACTCAGGTGCCCGGGCTGCTAAGGGGTCGGCGCCCTCGGCGGGCAGCCGTTGCCCGTGCCGTGCATTCGTATTTTTCGGAGCCTGGCATGAACGACGAGCCTCCTGCACGAGAACCTATCGGTGAAGATGCGCGGATCGACGCGCTCGAAGCGCGGCTCAAGGCCGCTCGAGAGCGGGAGGATCAGCGCAACAGGCCGGTCGGGGTTGCGGAAGCGGATGCGAACTATCGCATCGGCAGCCGGATCCTGGCTGAACTGCTGGGGGGTATCGGTGGCGGCGCCTTTGTCGGCTGGGTTATTGACCAGTTGGCGGGAACCAAGCCCTGGGGTCTGTTGGTGGTGATGATCCTCGGGATCGTTGCGGCTTTCAGGAACATCATCCGTATGGCATCGCAAAAGCCCCCCGCGGGCAGCGATGCCGGCAAGACGAATTGAAGAGGCAGGGCGCGTGGCAGCCGAACAGGCCAAAGTCGATCCGATGCACCAGTTCACGATCGAG
>JAYSCF010000159.1:4731-4951 GCA_041915005.1 Novosphingobium sp. | reverse complement strand
AGGGCACAATGGTGACCGCCGTGGCGCCCGATCCGATTACTACCACCTTCTTGCCGGTGTAGTCGAAATCCTTCGGCCAGAATTGCGGGTGGATGATCGTGCCCTTGAACTTGGTGCGGCCCTTGAAGCCGGCGTCATAGGGATCGTCGTAGTCATAGTAGCCCGAACCCAGGAACAGGAAGCGCCCCAGCACGCGCTGGCGGGTGCCATCGGCGGCTTC
>JAYSCF010000159.1:0-4721 GCA_041915005.1 Novosphingobium sp. | reverse complement strand
TGGTGACCACCCAGCGCGCGGCATCGCTGTCCCAGTCGGCGCTGACGACCTTCTGGCCCAGGCGCATGTGCGAGCGCAGGTCATGCTCGTCGGTGATCTCGTCCAGATAGTCGAGGATCGCCGGGCCATCGGCGATCGATTTTTCATGCTTCCACGGCGCAAAGGCAAAGCCCAGCGTGTGCATGTCGCTGTCCGAACGGATCCCGGGATAGCGGAACAGATCCCAGGTGCCGCCGAGCTGGTCGCGCTGGTCCAGGATCGCGAAAGTCTTGTCCGGGCAATCCTGGCGCAGGTGAACCGCCATGCCGATGCCGGAAATCCCGGCCCCGACGATGATCATGTCGAGGCATTCCTCCACAGGCGACAGTGCGTTCATTGGCCGGCTTCTCCCAAATATTGACATCGTTATAAGTTTCGCGCCGCAACCTAGCGGGTTGCAGGTGGCTTGCAAGTGCGTTGCAAGCGGGATTGCCAGCATCATGGGCATTTGCCAGATCATGGCAATGCCGATCATCGCCTCGCGCCGCTATGCCGGCGGCCAGCTTAGTGACCCCAACCTGCCGATCGACGGGGCCGAGCGCACGCTGCTGCCCGAACGTGGGTTTGACTGGGTGGGCCTGGCCGATCCCGCCCCGGCCGAAATGGAAGCCGTGCGCACCCAGTTCGGCTTGCATCCGCTGGCGGTGGAAGATGCGCTCAATCCCCAGCAGATGCCCAAGATCGACCTCTATGGGCGGCAACTGTTCATCGTCGTGCGCACCGCCGCGATCGCCGATGGCGAGAACATCGCCTATGGCCAGACCGCGATCTTCCTGGGCGGCGATTTCGTGGTCACGGTGCGAATGGGGTCAACCCGCGCGCACCACCGGCTGCGCCAGCGGCTTGAAAGCGATGCCGAGCGCCTCGCCGAAGGGCCTGACTACGTGGCCCATGCGATCCTCGATTTCGTGGTCGATGGCTATCAGCCGATCCTCGAAAAGCTGGAGGAAGCCGTGCAGGCGATCGAGGAGCGCGCGATCGATGCCTTTCCCGAACCCTCCACGATCCGCCGGATCTTTCGCCTGCGCCGCCAGTTCCGCCGCTTCCAGCGGATCGTGGGGCCGATGGAGGAGGTCTGCGAACGCCTGGCGATGACCGAACTGACGGTGATCGATCCCGGCGCGCGGATCTGGTTCCGCGACGTGCTCGATCACGTCCGGCGAACAATGGGCCGGGTCGCCAGTCTCAAGGATACGCTGGCCAGCGTGGTTGAAACGGCGGCCCTGCTCGAACAGCACCGCCAGGGCGACATGACCCGCCAGCTGGCCGCCTGGGCCGCTATCCTGGCCGTGCCCACCGCGATCGCGGGGATCTATGGCATGAATTTCGATTACATGCCCGAACTGCACAAGGATTGGGGCTATCCCGCGGTCTGGGGCGTGATCGTGCTGGTCTGCGGCGGTCTGTATATCCGCTTCCGCCGGATTGGCTGGCTGGGCTAGACCAGTCCCAGCCCCTTATTCCCCGATCAGGAACTGTTCCCAGCGGCCGTGTTCACCCGGTTCGGCATAGGTGCTGAGCGTGAGGCTGCGCTTGGCGAAGGTCAGCTTGAACACCCGGTTGACGAAGCCGCCGCGCAGGCGCGGTGGGCGGGATGGCTGGATCGCTTTGAGCGGACCGAGCGCGGCCAGGCTGGCGCGGTAATCGTCCAGCACCTGCGGCGTGAAGTAATAGCGGGCGTTGTCGGTGAACAGCGCCGGATCGATCTTGCCGTTCATCAGGGCAGCTGCGCCAAGGCGCGCGTCGTCGGTGCGCGGGGCCTCGCTGGTCTGGGCTTCGGGCGCGCGCGGCATGACGATCTCGGCAATGCCGCTGGTCAGCGTGCCGGTCGCGCCTGAAAAGTCGGCGTTGGTCAGCACCACGATCGCCACCTTGTCATCGGGCCAGACGGTATTCTGCGAAAGGAAGCCCACCGATTCCCCGCCGTGATCGATCACTCGGCGGCCGCCGACGGTGCGGTTGTAGATGCCCAGGCCATAGCCGTTGCTGGTCCCATCGGCGAGCCGCACCGGCTGCTCCATCTCGTCCCAGTCGGCGGCGGGCAGCAGGGTGCGGTTGATCCGGGCGATGTCCCATTCGGCCAGTTCGCCCGCATTCATGGCGATTTCGCCCGCAGCCCACAGCCAGCCCGGCGCGGGCGGGGTGGCGGCGTGCACCGGGCCGAGCGCAAAGCGGTGATAGCCTTGGGGGAACGCCGGGCCATTGGTGGCATCAAGCGGATAGGGATGGATGCCCAGCGGCTTGAACAGGCGGTCTTCGAATTGCTGCCACAGCGGTGCACCGCCAGCCTTTTCCGCGATCATCCCCGCTACGACATAGCCGGTGTTCGAATATTGCCAGCGGGTGCCGGGCTGGTAATCGAGCGCCCGGGTTCCCCAGCGCGCGACGATCTGCGCCGGGGCGACCGGCTGCTCCATCGCCGCAAAGGCATAGTCCTGCGGCCAGAAATCCTGCAGCCCGGCGGTGTGCGAGAGGAGCTGCCGCAGGGTCATCTTGTCGGCATCGGTCACGCCCGGCAGCCATTTGGCCACCGGATCATCAAGGCTGAGCTTGCCGTCGTCTTCGAGCAGCAGCATCAGCGCGGCAAGAAACTGCTTGGAATTCGACGCGATCTGGAACGGGAGCTGCGGATCGGGCTGGGCAATCGTGTCAGACGGCTTGCCCCAGGCGCGTTCCAGCACGACCTCGCCGCCGCGTACCACGGTAATCTCGGCGGCGGGAACGCCGGTATCGTGCAGGGTCTTGGTGACCAGCGCATCGATCGCGCTTGCTTCATCCGGCGCCAGTTCCTGGGCATGGAGCGGGGCAAGCGGCAGCAGGCTGGCGGCAATGGCGCAAAACAGGCGGTTCATGGCGGCAACCCTACGCGCTTGCTGTGCCTGCGCAAGCGCGTAGGTTTGCGGAGGGCAGGCGCGAGGCGCGCATGGCGGGGGCGGGCATAGCTGTGGACAGCAATCGACTGTTGCAAACAACGCAATGGCGAATCCCTTGGCCCGGTGCCATAGGAGCCGCGCACTTTGAGGGGGAATGCACTCATGTTCGGTTGGTTTCAGCGCCTGCTGCCGAAGTCCGGAGATTTCTACGTTCTGTTCGAACGCCATGCCGCCAAGATGGGCGAAGCGGCCGAAGCACTCGTCAGCCTGACTTCGGGCGAAGGCGATCGGGCTGCGCACCTGCGCACGATACACGATCGCGAACACGCCTGTGACGAAGTGATCCGCGAAACGCTGCACGAAGTGCGCCAGACCTTCCTGGCCCCGTTCGATCGCGGCGCGATCACCTCGCTGATCGGCGCGATGGACGATACCGTCGATGAAATGAACGCCACCGCCACCGCGATCGAGCTGTTCGAGGTTGCCACGTTCGATCCGCAGATGAAGGACATCGCGCTGCTGACGCTGGATGCCAGCCGCCTGATTGCCGAAGCCCTGCCGCTGCTGCGCGACGTGGAACGCAATGGCCACCGCCTGCACGAACTGACGGGCCGCATCGTCCAGCTTGAAGGGCAGGTCGATGGCCTCCACGACGCGGGCATGAAGGCCGCGTTCCTGGCGCAGAAGGCCAAGTCCGATCCGCTGGCCTTCATGGTCAGCCGCGAGATCTACAAGCACCTTGAGCGCATCGCCGATGCGTTCGAGGACGTCGCCAACGAAATCGACAGCCTGGTGATCGACCACGCCTGACCGGCGGCTGGATAAAGGAACACGGCAATGCACGAGCTTGCCTATCCGCTACTGGTTGGCCTGATCCTGGTCGCCTTGGCGTTCGACTTTCTCAATGGCCTGCACGATGCGGCCAATTCGATCGCAACCGTGGTTTCGACCCGGCTGCTATCGCCGATCTGGGCCGTGGTGTTTGCCGCTTTCGGCAACTTCGCGGCTTACTGGATCATGGGGCTGCACGTGGCCGACACGATCGGCAAGGGCATCATCAACAAGGACATGGTTACCCCCGGCGTCGTTTTCGGCGCGCTGGTCGGCGCAATGTTCTGGAACGTGCTGACCTGGATCAAGGGCATCCCTTCATCGTCCAGCCACGCGCTGCTTGGCGGCCTCCTGGGCGCCGGGATTGCCCATGCCGGGCTGGATGCGGTGGAAAGCAAGAAGACGATCGAGACCCTGTTCGCGATCTTCCTTTCGCCGATGCTCGGCTTTGCGCTGGCGATGCTGATGGTGCTGCTCACCAGTTGGCTGTTCCGGGGCTTTCAGCCGCGCCGCGCCGAGGGCGTGTTCAAGACGCTGCACCTCATTTCGAGCGCGGCCTATTCGATCAGCCACGGCGGCAACGATGCCCAGAAGACGATGGGGATCATCACGGTCCTGCTCTATTCGACCGGGCACCTGACCGGCGATTTCAAGACCCCCGAATGGGTCGTGATCGCGTGCTATTCGGCGATGTCGCTCGGGACGATGTCGGGCGGCTGGAAGATCATCAAGACCATGGGCACCAAGATCACCAAGCTCAACCATCACACCGGCTTCTGCGCCTCGACCGCGGGTTCGGTCGTGGTGTTCGGGGCGAGCATGATGGGGATCCCGGTTTCGACCACCCATGCGATCACCGGTTCGGTGATCGGCACCGGCGCTGCCCGCAAGGCCAGTGCGGTGCGCTGGGGCGTGGCCGGCCGCGTGGTGACCGCGTGGTTCATCACCATCCCCGCCAGCGCGGCGGTGGGTGCGGTG
>JAYSCF010000158.1:0-4976 GCA_041915005.1 Novosphingobium sp. | reverse complement strand
CGATCTCCTTGTGCTCCATCTGGTCCATTTCCCAGGCGGTCTTGTAGATCAGCGTGCGCAGCATTTCACACTGGGTGGCCAGTTCCACGAGCGGGAACTGGATGCCCTGGTTGCGGGCCAGTTCGGCGCCGAACGGCTTGCGTTCACGCGCGTATTTGACCGATTCCTCGACGCAATAGGTCGCCGCGCCAAGCGAGCTGGCGGCCTGGCGGATGCGGTTCTGGTGGACGAAGCTCTGCGCGATCGACAGCCCGCCGTCGACCGGGCCGAGCGCGGCGCTTTCGGGAACCCAGCAGTTCTCGAAATGCATGCGGGGGTGGTCGGTCGGCATGTTGAACGTCCACATGTATTCATCGACCACCATGCCCGGAGTGCCCGCCGGAACCAGCAGGCAGGTGATCCCCTTGGCATCGCCCGGATTGCCCGAAGTGCGGCAGAACGCGGCGCAGTGGGTGGCCACGTGCATGCCGGTGATCCACATCTTCTCGCCATCGATCCGCCAGCCTGGCACGCCATCGCGGGTTTCGCGCACGGCGCGGGTTTCCATGTGGGTGGCATCCGATCCGTGATGCGGCTCGGTCAGGCCGAAGGCGACGCGGCGCTGGCGTTCGAACCCGCCGGTGATGAACTCCTTCTGCTGTTCCTCGGTGCCGAAATGTTCGAACATGTTCACGAAGGGGAAGTTGCCCACGATCGAATGCTCGTTCTGCAGATCGTTGTGCAGACCCAGGCCCATCTGCGTGAAGCGATCGCGGATCACGGCCATCCAGAGGTTCGAGCCGTCCTTGCCGCCATACTTCTTGGGTGCGGAAAAGCGCCAGTGGCCAGCCTTGTCGGCGCGGATCGAGGCTTCGCGCAGCAGCTCTTCCCATTCATGGCGCGGCAGGCCCTGGTTTTCGAAATCGGTGCGGGCATATTCGCGGCGGTGGTCGAAGAAGCGGATGTTGTCATCCTGCTCCTCCAGCGGCTTGATTTCCTTGGCGATGAAATCATCCAGCTCGGCAAGGTAGTCGACCAGATCCTGGGGCAGCGAAAAGTCCATCTCAGTTTCCTTCCCAACGGGCCCGCGCCAGTGCCAGCGCGGGGTATTTCGGCATGTCTGCAGTCAATTTGGCGAGCGCCATGCGGCGCAGCCGCGCCAGCATGCCCGGTGTCGCAAGGTCGGCCGTGCCGGCCAGCAGGTCGGCGGCGAGCGCGGCATCGGTGGCGATGGGGCGCTGTTCGATTTCGCGGGCGACGATCCCCAGCGCATTGCGGGCGACGGCCAGTACGAACTTGTCCCGCCCGCTGACCAGCGGCTTGATATCGGCGTTGAGCCATTCGGAAATCGCGGTCAGCACTTCGGCGCCATTGGGCTCGCCCATGCCGGGCAGCAGCGGCTCGGCTGGCGGGGGCAGGGGGCGCTGGCGCTCGGCCTCGGGGGCGAGGTCTTCGAGCAGGACCAGCAGATCGAGTTCCTGTTCGGAGGTGCGGTGGGCCACGACCACGCGTTCGAGCGAACGATCAAGCCCCGAGCGCCAGGTGTTGCCCATCTGCATGCAGCCCAGCGCCCACCAGAAGGTGCGATAGACCAGCCAGAAGCGGAACCGCACGGGATCGAATGTCTCGCCCCCGGCGGCCTCATAGGCGCGGGCGAGATCCTCGACCGCGGCGACCCCGAAAGCCGCGCGGTCGGGCCGGGTAAAGCGCCACACGGTCATGCAGCCATAGGCGAGATCCTCGTGCGGATCGCCCAGATGTGCCAGTTCCCAATCGAGCACCCCGGTGAGCCGGCCCCGGGCCGCGCCTTCGGTGCCGATCAGCAGGTTGCCCATGCGAAAATCGCCGTGGACCAGCCGCGGCGGAACGGCCGGGGGCACATTGGCTTCGAGCCAGCGCAGCGCGAGGCTGAGGATCGGGCGATCCCCGCCATAGCTCATGTAGCGTTCGCGCATCTGGGCGATCGCCTCGACGGTTTCCATCACCGGCAGGTCATCGAGCTGGGATACGTCGGCCCGGTGGGTGGCGGCCATTTCGCGGCCGATGTCGGCGATCAGGTCTTGCGGGTTGTCGAACCCCAGGATCACCGCCGGGTCGGGCGTGCCCGGGATTGCACGCATGATGAAACCCGCGCCGATCCCGTCGCTGTCATCGAGTTCGACCAGCACTTCGGGGGCCATGACCCCGGCCTTGCAGGCCGCGCGGATCAGTTCGGCTTCGGTGTGGTAGGTGATCGATCGCCCGCCGATCATCTGGCCGCCCGCGGGTGAGCGGCGCAGGATGCAGGGATCGCTGCCGGCAGAAAAGCGCCAGCTTTCCATGTTTGCCCCGCCGGACAGGCGTTCAAGCCCCGATGGCGCGGCCATGCCGATCCGGGCCAGGGCGTGGGCCAGACCTTGTTCGAGCGAGGGCACCGCGCTCATCGCCGGGCGGCCTTGGGCGCTGCGGAGCGGGGGCAGGGGTCTGTCAGCTTGGTCACGCCGGGCTCTCCATCCTGGCTGTTGTTCCAGGTTCCGGCGACTTGTTTAAGTGCGCGATTAAATCCGCGCAAGAGTGCTGGAGAGCAGATATGAAAAAGGGCGCGAAGGCCGTGCCTTCGCGCCCCAATTCATTGCCGTGCGGCGAAGATTACATCTTCTTTTCGGCGTCGGCAGCAGCAGCGTCAGCAGCAGCGGCGTCGGTCGAGGTCGCAGCAGCGTCGGTCGCGGCCGGAGCAGCAGCGTCAGCAGCGGCGTCGGTGGCGGCGTCGGTGGCAACGTCGGTGGCGGCGTCGGTGGCAGCTTCGGTAGCAGCGGCTTCTTCAGCCTTCTGGCCGCAGGCCGACAGAGCGAGGGCGGCGCCAGCAGCGGCGGCGGCGAGAACGATCTTGCGCATGAATGGTAATCCTTGAACAGCGAGTGGACCACGCGCGACACCATCACCCGAAGGAATGGCGTGTCGAGCGGAAAGCCAACCGTATCGGTAGACTTCGGAGCGCCAAATAATCACCTTCGCATGGTGATGCAAGCGAATGTCGCGGGTTACGGGATTATCTGTCGAAAATTTCGCTGGCTGGGTTTCGCACGCGAATGTGGCGGCGGTGTGACGGCGCGGTCGCGGCCGGGGCAAGATGTCGGGTAATAGCGCGGTGCGGGCGCTTATCGTCGGGCATCAGGCCTGCTAGACCCTGCGGCATGGATTCCAAGCAGCACCTCTATCTGGTCGATGGGTCGGCCTATATCTTCCGCGCCTATCACCGCTTGCCGCCGCTCACCAACCCGCAGGGAACGCCGGTTGGGGCGGTTTACGGCTATACCACGATGCTGTGGAAGCTGGCCGATGATCTCAACAAGGCCGATGGGCCGACCCACCTTGCGGTCGTGCTCGACAAGGCGGGAACCAGTTTCCGCAATGCGATCTACGATCAGTACAAGGCCAACCGCCCGCCCGCGCCCGAAGACCTGCGCCCGCAGTTCCCGCTGATCCGCGATGCCACCCGTGCCTTCAGCCTGCCGTTGGTCGAAGAGCCCGACGTCGAGGCGGACGACATGATCGCCTCCTATGCCCGCGCAGCTTGCGAACGCGGCTGGGACGTGACCATCGTTTCATCGGACAAGGATCTGATGCAGCTGGTCGGTCCGTGCGGAACCGGACGGATCGACATGCTCGACACGATGAAGAACGTGCGCATCGATATCCCGCAGGTCGAGGAAAAGTTCGGCGTGACGCCCGATCTGGTCGGGGATGTGCTGGCCCTGATGGGGGATGCGGTCGATAACGTGCCGGGCATCCGCGGCATCGGTCCCAAGACCGCGACCAAGCTGATCCAGGAGCACGGCACGCTTGAAGCCGCGCTGGCCGCCGCACCCGACATGAAGCCATCGAAGCTGCGCGAAAGCCTGATCGAGCAGGCCGAGATGGCCCGGCTCAGCCGGGTGCTGGTCGCGCTCAAGGAAGATTGCGCGCTGCCGATTGCGCTCGATGATTTCAAGCTCGGGGCGATCCCGCCCGATCCGCTGGCGGCGTTTCTGGAGGAGCATGGCTTCCACAGCCTCCTGAAGCGGCTGGGCGATGGGCGCGGCAGCCCCGAACGCAAGACCCAGTTGCACCCGCCCAAGGCGGTCACGCCCGGGGCCGCGCCCGCGCCTGCGCTGCAGGGCAGCCGCCAGGCGCTCGCCGCCCTGCCGCCGATCGATCGCAGCAAATACGAAACGGTCCAGACCCGCGAAGCGCTCGAACGCTGGGTGGAGCGTGCCTTTGCCGCGCGGCTGGTGGCGTTTGATACTGAAACCAGCGCATTGGATGCGATCGCGGCCGACCTTGTCGGGATCAGCCTGGCGCTGGGCGCCGGGGACGCCTGTTACATCCCGCTGGGCCATGGCGGCAGCGACATGTTTGCCGAAAAGCCGCCGCAGGTGCCACTGGCCGAGGCGATTGCCGTGCTCAAACCGCTGCTCGAAAGCGATGCGGTGCTGAAGATCGGCCAGAACGCCAAGTATGATCTCAACGTGCTGGCGCGCCACGGGATCGCGGTCGGCCCGATCGACGATACCATGGTGCTCAGTTTCGATCTCGATGCCGGGCGCGGCATGGACGGGATCGGCGGCGGCCACGGCATGGACGAGCTGGCGCTGCGCCACCTGGATCACACCGCGCTGGCGTTCAAGGATGTGTGCGGCACCGGCAAGAAGGCGATCCCGTTCGGTGAAGTGCCGCTTGACCGGGCGACCGAATATGCCGCCGAGGATGCCGAGGTGACCTGGCGGCTTCACCGCCTGCTCAAGGCGCGGCTGGCCGATGAAGCGGTGACCCGTATCTATGAACGGGTCGACCGCCCGCTGATCCCGGTGGTGGCGCAGATGGAGCGCCACGGGATCAAGGTTGACCGCGAAAAGCTCGCGACGCTGTCCACCACCTTCGCCGCCGAAATCGCCAAGCTCGAGGGCGAGATCCATGCGGCTGCCGGCCAGGAATTCACCATCGGCAGCCCCAAGCAGCTGGGCGAAATCCTGTTCGAC
>JAYSCF010000157.1:0-4978 GCA_041915005.1 Novosphingobium sp. | reverse complement strand
AGAACGTCGGCCCGCGCGAAGGCGGCTCGATCACGGCGGCGCAGTTCATCCAGCGTTATGTCGACAAGGGCACGCCCTGGGCGCACCTCGACATTGCCGGCATGGTCTGGGCCAACAAGCCCGGCCAGACCTGGGACAAGGGCGCGACCGGCTTTGGCGTGCGCGTGCTCGACCGCTTCGTGCGGGACAATCTCGAGGCCTAGGACCAGCTTGCGCGTCGATTTCTACCAGCTCAGCCAGACCCCGGTCGAAGGCGCCTTGCCGCAGCTTGCGGCCAAGATGCGCGAGGCCGGGGCAAAGGTGCTGGTGGTCTCGGCGGATGATGCGCAACTCGCCCGGATCAGCGATGCCCTGTGGGCGGTGAAGGCTGACTTTCTGGCCCATGCGCCGGCTGGCGGCCCGCACGATGCGCGTCAGCCGATTCTCCTGTCGGACAGTTTGGCAAACCCTAATGATGCCACCTTCCTCGCCTTGGCCGATGGTGTGTGGCGCGAAGGCGCCGAAGCATTCGCGCGGGTATTCCTGCTGTTCGACGGCGCAACGATCGAGGGCGCTCGCGCCACCTGGCGCAGCCTGGACGGGCGCGAAGGGATGGAGCGGCACTATTGGCGCCAGCTTGCCCCCGGCAAATGGGAGAAGGCGGGCTAGGCGCAGTCGTTCTTGCAGCGCAGCATTTTCCCCGCTAGGGGCGCGCCATCCCCGAAAACCATAAAATCGCAAGGACGAATATCATGGCGGTTACCCGCACCTTTTCGATCATCAAGCCCGATGCCACCCGCCGCAATCTGACCGGCGCGGTCACCAAGATGCTGGAAGAAGCCGGCCTGCGCGTCGTCGCCAGCAAGCGCATCCACATGACCCGCGAACAGGCCGAAGGCTTCTACGCGGTCCACAAGGAACGCCCCTTCTTCGGCGAACTGTGCGATTTCATGATGAGCGAGCCGGTCGTCGTCCAGGTTCTGGAAGGCGAAGACGCGGTTGCCCGCAATCGCGAAGTCATGGGCGCCACCAATCCGGCTGACGCTGCCGAAGGTACCATCCGCAAGACCTATGCCCTGTCGATCGGTGAAAACACCGTCCACGGTTCGGACAGCGAAGAGAACGCGGCGATCGAAATCGCCTACTTCTTCAAGCCGGAAGAAATCGTCGGCTAATTCGGCTTCGCGCCGATAGCGATCAAGGGCCGCCGGAGCGATCCGGCGGCCCTTTCGTTTGCGCAGGTCACAGCAGCGGCGAAAGCATCGCGAGGAAGTTCTGCCACAGCCGCCGCAGCGGGTTGAAGGCGGCAACATCGGCGCGGGTCACCGGCGTGGACTGCGCCAGCCAGTGATCCTGCCGGGCGCGTAGTTCGGCTGCGAAAGCCGGATCGTGGAACAGCAGATTGTTCTCGAAATTCAGCTCAAAGCTGCGCCGGTCGAGATTGGCCGATCCGATCAAGGCCACCGCGCGATCCGCCACCATGGTCTTGGCGTGAAGCAGGCCGGGGCGGAATTCGTGGATTTCAGCCCCGGCGGCAAGCAGGGCGGCGTAATAGCTGCGGCTGGCGGCTGCCACGATCCGGCTGTCGTTGCGGCGCGGGACGATCAGCACCGTGGGCACCCCGCGCCGCGCGGCCGAAGTCAGCGCGAACAACAACTGTTCGTCCGGCACGAAATAGGGGGTGGATATGACCAGTTCGGCGCGCGCGGCATGGATCAGTTCGGCAAAGCAGGCGGTCATCGCGGAATAGGGCAGCAGCGGGCCGGTGCCGATAACCTGGGCGGGGATACCCTGTTCTGGCCTCGCGCCGGGCAGTTCGGGGGTGAGCAGGGCGGTAACGTCATCGCCGTCCTCGCCCATCCAGTCGGTCGCGAACAGGAATTGGCAGTGCCGCGCGACCGGGCCTTCCCAGCGGGTCATCACATCGACCCACGGGGCATAGCGGCGCTTGATACGGAATTCGGGATCGGCGCCGTTCTGGCTGCCGCACCAGACCACGCGGTTGTCGAGGATCAGCAGCTTGCGGTGATTGCGCAGGTCCACCCGGCCGCGGATCAGGGGCCAGATCAGTCCGCCCACCGGCAGCGCCGTCCGGGCATCGACCCCGCCATGGCGCAGGTCTGCCCAATGGAGCGAATGGATGAACCCGCGCGATCCCAGCGCGTCGGCCAGCACCCGCACTTTCACCCCGCGCCGCGCCGCGCGCAGCAGTGCTTCCTTGATCGCCAACCCATTGTGATCAGCCAGCCAGATATAGAAGCACAGGTGCACCGTTTCCTGCGCGGCGTCGATGTCGGCCACCATCTGCGCGATCGCGGCATTGCTGTCCGGGGCCAGGCGCGCGCGGTTGCCCAGCGTGGGGGGCAAGCCATTGACCGTGCGGGCCAGCGCGAAGGGTGCGGCATAAAGGCTTTCAGCCAGAAGGCGCGCGGCCTCCGGATCACCGCCGGGGCGGGGCAGGCGCGCCTCGATCGCGGCAAACCGGGCGCGCCGGCGCTGGCTGACCCGGGCCTCGCCCAGCAGCAGATAGGCCAGCGTGCCCACCACCGGCAGGACCAGGATCGCGATCAGCCAGGCCACCCGCGAGGCCGGTTCACGCTGGGGACGTAGCATGGCGCGCAGCAGCACTGCCAGCTCGAACACGAACACGACCAGCGTCGCGGTGGAGGTGAAGTCACGGATCACGCAGGTGATCCTGCCGCTTTCCTTTGTGATTTCCAGCCCTATGTTGAGGGCAAAGGAGAGGCATCATGAAAGGCATGGGCAGCGGCGGGGAAGATTGCCCGTTCGAATTCAACTTCGATCCCGAAACGTTCAAGGTCGGCGATACGGTGAGCTACCGGGTGACCGGCAGTTTCGAAGGGTTTCCCTTCGTCGGCACCCTGGTCGAAGTGCACGGCGATCATGTCGTGATCGCCGGCGATGCCAATGATCCGGCGGTGCGCTATCGCGGCACGCGGGAAAGCCGCCCGTTGGTCGACGAGAGCGAGATCTAGCGGTCCCTTTGCGCTTCGCGGGCATACCAGCGGGTCAGCATGGCCGCGATCGTTGCCACGCCGATCAGGCCCAGCAGGATCGGCAGGCGGAAGGCGAAACCTTCCTGCAGCAGGGCCGCGGTGACTAGGCAGACCCCCGCACAGCCCAGATCCCAGCCGCCTTCGGTGGTCATGTTGAAGCGCAGCACGCAGTTCGAGCGCTGGGCCATGGTGTAGAGCGGCGATAGCATCGCCGTGGCGGTCATCGGGGTAACCAGCGCGCCCAGCGCAGTCGCCACGATCGCGGGCCAGGGCTGGGCATAGGCCAGCGCCTTGATCGCGATGGTCGCGGCCGACAGGCCATAGGCCAGCGTGAGCGAGTGATGCCCGCGCCCGCCATCGATCATCCGCCCGATCACGAGGCTGCCTGCTGCCGCCCCGAACCCGGCCAAGGCGAGCGCCCCGCCGAAGCTGTCGAAATGCTCGCCCAGTGCGGCGAACAGCGCCAGGTTCCACACCACTGCCGCGCCGCCGGCCTGGACCCCTTCGGCCAGATAGAGCCGGCGGGCAAAGCCCAGCAGCGCCCGGTCTGGTTCGGCCTCGTGGGCAACGGCGGGATTGGGCGCGCCGATCAGGGGCAGGGCGGCTGCGGCCTGCAGCGCGGCCACGGCCAGGAAGGTTGTCAGCGGTCCGCCGCTGACGAGCAGGAATCCGCCGGCAATCGGCGCAACGATCCCGGTGATTGCGGTTACCGCCTGCTGCACGCTGACCTGCCGGCCGAGCGCGCCTTCGCTGCCCACCGCGGACATGAAGGCGTGATAGCCGGTCCAGTACAGCACGCTGCCAAGGCCCGAGAGCAGGATATAGCCGACCAGCGTGGCATCCAGCCCCCTGACCCACGGCAACATGGCAAAGCTGGCGGCGCGGACCATGACCCCGAGCAGCAGCACGTCGCGCAGCCCGATTCGCAGCGCCAGCGGCAGGATCGCCCCGCGCAGCGCGTAGCGCGACAGCAGCACCGCGGCAAAGCTGGCCAGAGCCAGCGGATAGGACAGTCCGTGCTTGACGAAGAACCCGACGACGAACAGCCCGCCAGAGCCCTCTACAATCGATTGCAATGCCGAGTGGAGGTAAACGCGGCGGATCGCGGTGTTGGCCGATGGTTTGGTCATGGGATCAGAAATCGAACATCGCGGCGAGCTTGGCCGGCGCCACGGCGCGCCAGCTGCGCGCCAGCCAGTCGCCCACGCCATCCCAGTCGGTATCGCCCAGATCAAGCCGCAGCGCGATCCAGCCATCGCCGAAATAGTCCGGGCGGTAGTAGCGATCGGGATCGTTCTCGATCAGCTGGACCTGCTCGTCGGGGCCGCTGATCTTGAGCAGCAGGGCAATCCGCCCGTCGCCATGATGATCGACACTGACATAGGCGAACTTCTTGCCCTTGATCACGCCGAAGCAGGCCATTCCGTGGCTGGTCGTCTCGTCGGCCTCGGGCAGCGCCATGGCGCGCTCGCGGACCTGCTGGACCAGCCATTCGGGCGAAGTGCCGCGGCTGACCAGCGCGGCCAGGCAGCGCGAATAGAGCTGATGTTCGGCGATCAAGACCCGGGCGGCCAGCTTGTCGGCATCGTCGCCGGGCAGGATCGCCACCGGGGTCTGGCCCAGCACCGGGCCATCGTCGAGCTCGGCCGTGACGAGGTGGACCGTGCAGCCGCCGTGGCTGTCGCCCGCTTCGAGCGCGCGGTCGTGGGTGTGCAGGCCCTTGTACTTGGGCAGCAGCGAGGGGTGGATGTTGAGCATCCGGCCTTCCCAGCCGCTCACGAATTCGGGCGTGAGGATCCGCATATAGCCGGCCAGCGCCACGAACTGCGCCCCGCTTGCCCGGATCGCGGCGTCCATTGCCATGTCGTGATCGGCCCGCGCCATGCCCTTGTGGGGCAGGGCGAAGGTCGGCACGCCTTCCGCTGCGGCAAGGACCAGCCCGCCTGCATCGGGGTTGTTGCTGGCAACCAGCACGATTTCAT
>JAYSCF010000156.1:0-5003 GCA_041915005.1 Novosphingobium sp. | reverse complement strand
CCCGCGCCATCGGCAAGGCCAAGGCGATGGAAATGTGCCTGACCGGCCGGATGATCGGCGCGGAAGAGGCTGAGCGTTCGGGCCTGGTCGCCCGCGTCGTGCCGCTGGCCAATCTGATCGAGGAAGCGCTCAAGACCGCCGCCGAGATTGCGGCCATGCCCCCGCTCGCCGCCATCGCCAACAAGGAAATGGTCAACGCCGCCTTCGAAACTACGCTGGATCAGGGCCTGCTGATCGAACGCCGCATCTTCCAGGTGCTGACCGCAACTCAGGACAAAACCGAAGGCATGGCCGCCTTTATCGAAAAACGGTCGGGAAATTGGAAAGGGAAATAAGCAAATGAAAATCGCCTTTATCGGCCTCGGCAACATGGGCGGCGGAATGGCCGCAAACCTGGTCAAGGCAGGACATGTGGTCCGCGCCTTCGACCTTTCAACCGAGGCGACTGCACGGGCCGAGAGCCACGGCTGCTCTGTCCACTCAACCGTCGGCGAGGCGGTCGAAGGCGTCGATGCGGTCGTCTCGATGCTGCCCAACGGCAAAATCGTCGAAAGCGTCTACACCGCCGAGGTCATTGGCCAGTCCCCCGCCAGCGCTCTGCTGATCGATTGCTCGACGATCGACGTCGCCACCGCCCGCAAGGTCGAGGACGCGGCACGCACCGCTGGTTACGCTATGGTCGATGCCCCGGTTTCGGGCGGGATCGCGGCGGCCAACGGCGGGACGCTGACCTTCATGGTCGGTGGGAGCGATGAAGCCTTCGCGCTTGCTGAGCCGATCCTCAGCTCCATGGGGAAGGCAGTGATCTACGCTGGAGCCAGCGGCGCGGGCCAGGCCGCGAAGATCTGCAACAACATGATCTTGGGCGCGACGATGATCGCCACGTGTGAGGCCTTTGCGTTAGCTGACAAGCTCGGACTTGATCTGCAGACCTTCTATGACATTTCTAGCAAGGCCTCTGGCCAGTCATGGTCGATGACCGCTTATTGCCCGGTGCCAGGCGTCGGGCCACAAAGCCCTGCGGACAATGATTACCAGGGCGGTTTTGCTGCTGGATTGATGCTCAAAGATCTCAAGCTCGCGCTAGAAGCGGCTCAAGGGGTTGGCGCCAAGGTGCCGATGGGCGCGCGTGCCAAGGAATTGTACGAAGCCTTCACCGCCGCGAGCAGTGGCAACCTAGATTTCTCGGGGATCATCCGCACGTTCTAATTTCTTTCTACATGGATACATTACGGTTGTAAGCGAAGCGACATCTTGCTCCTCCGTCTATTTGCGGCCGACGATTAATGCCAGGCGAGTTCCTTGAGCGGACGGCTGACATCAGCCAGGTCTTCAGGGGCAATCACCGCGCCTTCCTCCACCAGCTTGCGCGCCTGGACATAGTCCTTGATCGCGTTGACCGCATCGATCGCGATCAGCTTCCCGGCCTTGAGGTAGATCACCGAAAAGCTGCGCGCCTGCAGATCGCCGCGCAGTACCGTGGCATCGTGGCCGATTGATAGCCCCACGGTCTGCAATTTCAGATCGTACTGGTTCGACCAGAACCACGGGGTTGCGCCATAGGGCTGCGGATCGCCGGTGATCGCCTTGGCAACGCAGCTCGCCATGTCGTTGGCGTTCTGCACGCTTTCCAGCCGGATCACCGCTCCATCGGCAAACTTGCTGGCATGCGCCGCGCAGTCGCCGATTGCCCAGACATGCGGCAGCACGGTGCGGCAATATTCATCGACATCCACCCCGTTGCCGCCCGCGGCGCCGGCCAGCAGCAACGGCGCAACCGCCGGGATGATGCCGATGCCCACGATCACCATCTGGCAATCGACCACGCTGTCATCCGACAGGCGAACGCCGCTGACCCGGTCTTCACCCAGGATTTCGACCACCCCGGTTTCGGTGCGCAGATCGACCCCATGTGCGCGGTGTTCCTGTTCATAGAACGCCGAAAGCTGGGGGCCCGCCACCCGGGCCAGTACCCGCGGCAGCACTTCGAGCAGGGTCACGTCGTTGCCCAGCTTGCGCAGCACCGCGGCGGCTTCAAGCCCGATATAGCCGCCACCAACGATGCAGACCCGGCTTACCCCGGCAAGTTCGCCCAGGATCGCATCGGCATCGGCACGGGTCCGCACCCCGTGCACCCCGGGCAGGTTCGCGCCGGGGCACGAAAGCGGGCGGGGATCGCCGCCGGTGGCCCAGATCAGTTCGCCGAAGCCAACCACCCGGCCATCGCCCAGCGTGACCTGGCGTTCGCTTGCCGCAACCGCCGTCACCTCTGCGTCAAGCAGCAGCTCGATCTGCTTGCCGGCCCAGAAATCGGCGGGACGGATCAGCAACCGCTCCCACTCCTTCTCGCCCAGCATATATTCCTTGGACAGCGGCGGACGTTCATAAGGCGGTTCGCTTTCGCGCCCGATCAGCGCGATCGTGCCTTCGAACCCCAGTTGGCGCAGCTGGATCGCGGCATAGGCCCCGCCCTGCCCGGCCCCGACGATCACGACATCGAAATGCATTGGCTATCCCTCGCTATGGCACGATCCCATAGCGCGCGAGGCCCGCCACGCAAGACTATTACGGCTTGTCGCCCGGCCAGCTGGGCTTTCGTTTTTCGAGGAAGGCGGCGATCCCTTCGCGGGCGTCGGGATCGACGATGTTCTCCAGTGCCTGGGCGCGGGCGAAATCATAGGCCCCGGCCAGCGGCAGCGCGGCCTGCTGCGCGAACGAGGCCTTGCCCCGGCGCAGCACCGATCCCGCCTTCGAGGCGATCTCGGCCGCGAGGGCATCGACCGCATCATCGAGCGCTTCGGGTTCGTGCACCGCGTTGATCAGCCCGATGCGAAGCGCGTGATCGGCCGGAAACAGCTTGCCGGTGGCCAGCATCATCATCGCCGCCTTGCGCCCCACGGTGCGGCTGAGCGGCACCTGCGGGGTGTGGCACCAGAACCCGATGTTGACGCCGGGCACCCCGAAGCGCGCGGTTGAACTGGCCAGGGCCAGATCGCAGGCCGCAACCAGTTCGCACCCTGCCGCGGTCGCCACGCCTTCGACCTTGGCGATCACGATCTGCGGCTGGGTCATGATCTGCTGCATCAGCGCGGCGATCCCGGCGAAGTCGCGCGCCAGGAAATCCATGTCGTCCTGGCCGTTGAACTCGTTGAGATCGTGTCCGGCCGAAAAGATCCTGCCCCCCGCCCCCGCCAGCACGATCACCTTGATGTCGCTGCGCGCCGCGAGATCGGCAAACTTGGCCCGCAGCGCCTCGACCAGCTCCATCGCCAGGCTGTTGCCTGCACGCGGACGGTTGAGCGTGAGCCAGGCGACTGCCCCATCGATCAGCGAAAGCAGCGGCGGATCGGCCTCAATCATTGAGAACCTTGGCCGCAGTCTTGTTCATGAAGGCGGCGAGCCGGTCCTTCGATGCGGGCTGGGTGTTGGTGATCCCGGCGATGAAGGCTTCGGCATAATAGGCATCGGCCGAGGCCATGTTGCCGATATGAGCGATGCCCGAGGTGATCGCGAAGTTCGACAGCGGCGGATTTTGCGCGGCCTTGCGGGCGATTTCCAGCGCCTTGTCGAAGCTTGGGCCCTCGGTCAGGTACTGGCACAGCCCCACCGCCACGGCTTCCGCGCCGGAATAGATCCGCCCGGTCAGCATCATGTCGATCATCCGCGCCTCGCCCACCAGCCGGGCGACGCGCACCGTCGCCCCGCCGCCGGTGAAGATCCCGCGCTGGCCTTCGGGCAGGGCGAAATAGGTGGTGGGATCGGCCACCCGGATATGGAACGAGCTGGCCAGTTCGAGCCCGCCGCCCACTACCGCGCCGTTAAGCGCACCGACCACCGGCTTGCCGCAATGCTGGATCGCATCGAAGGCGGCGTGCCAGCGCCGGCAGATGTACATGAAATCGGTGGCCGAGCGGTCTTCCAGGTGATGTTCGATCAGGTCGAGCCCGGCGCAGAACACGCTGCCTTCGGCGCGCATCACCACCGCGCGTACCTCTGCGCTGCGCCGCACCCATTCGAACAGGTCGCAGATTTCCTCGATGAAGGCGGCGGACAGGGCATTGCGCTTGTCCGCCCGATCAAGCGTGACAACCAGAACATCGCCATCGGCCTCGGCGCGCATGAATTGCAGGACTAGATCAGCCATCGGCCAGCCCCAGTTCCACTTCCATCATCTTGCGCATCTCGAACTTCTGGGCCTTGCCGGTTACGGTCATGGCAAAGCTTTCGACGATCTTGATATAGCGCGGCACCTTGTAATGGGCGATCCGGCCCTTGCAGTGCACCAGGATATCGTCGGGCACCAGTTCGACCCCCGGCTTGGGGATCACCCAGGTGCACACCTCCTCGCCGTATTTCTCATCGGCAATGCCGAACACCTGGGCATCGCCGATCAGCGGATGGGTGAGCAGGAATTCCTCGATCTCGCGCGGGTAGATGTTCTCGCCGCCGCGGATGATCATGTCCTTGATCCGGCCGGTGATCCGCACATAGCCGTTGGCATCCATCGTCGCCAGATCGCCCGAATGCATCCAGCCGTCCTTGTCGATCGCCTCTTCGGTCTTCTCCGGATCGTCCCAGTAACCCAGCATCACCGCATAGCCGCGCGAACAATATTCGCCCTGTTCGCCGATCGGCAGGGTTGCGCCATCGGGGCCGACGATCTTGCATTCGGCATGCGGGTGCGCCTTGCCAACCGTCGCCACCCGTTCTTCCAGCGGATCGTCGGTCGCGGTCTGGGTGGTGAGCGGGCTGGTTTCGGTCATGCCATAGCCGATCGTCACCTCGGTCATGTTCAGCCGGTCCATCACGGCGCGCATCGTCGCGATCGGGCACGGCGATCCGGCCATGATCCCGGTACGCAGGCTCGATACATCGTAGCTGTCGAGATCGGGCTGGTTGAGGATCGTGATGAACATCGTCGGCACGCCGTAAAGCGCGGTGCAGCTCTCCGCCGCCACGGCTTCCAGCGCGGCCTTGGGATCATAGGCCTCGCCCGGATAGAT
>JAYSCF010000155.1:1613-5031 GCA_041915005.1 Novosphingobium sp. | reverse complement strand
GGCCTACCCAAGGACAAGCTTCTCGCCACGGTCTATCACACCGACGACGAAGCCTTTGAGCTGTGGAAGAAGATCGCGGGCCTTCCCGAAGACCGGATCATCCGCATCGCCACCAAGGACAATTTCTGGGCGATGGGCGATGATGGCCCGTGCGGTCCCTGTTCGGAAATCTTCTTCGACCACGGCGATCACATCTGGGGCGGCCCTCCGGGATCGAAGGACGAGGACGGCGACCGGTTCATCGAGATCTGGAATCTCGTGTTCATGCAGTTCGAGCAGGCCGCCGGGGAAATTACCGGCAACCTGCCCAAGCCCAGCATCGACACCGGCATGGGGCTGGAACGCATTGCTGCCGTGCTTCAGGGTGAGCACGACAACTATGACACTGACACGTTCAAGGCGCTGATCGCCGCGTCCGAAAGCCTGACCGGCGTCAAGGCTGCGGGCGAGCATACCGCAAGCCACCGCGTGATCGCCGATCACCTGCGTTCGACCAGCTTCCTGCTGGCCGATGGCGTGCTGCCTTCGAACGAAGGGCGCGGCTATGTGCTGCGCCGGATCATGCGCCGCGCGATGCGCCATGCCCACCTGCTGGGCGCCAAGGAACCCTTGATGCACCGCCTGGTGCCGGCGCTGGTGACCGAGATGGGCGCCGCCTATCCGGAACTGGGCCGCGCGCAGCCGCTGATCCAGGAAACGCTCCAGCGCGAGGAAGTGCAGTTCCGCCGCACGCTGGCCAATGGCCTCAAGCTGCTTGATGAAGCGACTTCGTCACTGGGCGAGGGCGATGCCTTGCCCGGCGAAACCGCGTTCAAGCTCTACGACACCTATGGCTTCCCCTATGACCTGACCGAGGACGCGCTGCGCGCCCGCGGGATCGGGGTCGACAAGGACGGCTTCGATGCCGCCATGGCCCAGCAAAAGGCCGCCGCGCGCGCTGCGTGGAAGGGGTCGGGCCAGGCTGCCGACAGTGAAGTGTGGTTCGACATCGCCGAACGCGTCGGCGCGACCGAGTTTACCGGCTATACCGCCGTCACCGGCGAGGCGCAGGTCGTCGCGCTGGTCAAGGACGGCAAGGAAGTGGACAGCGCGGGGGCTGGCGATGCCGTTACCGTCATCACCAACCAGACGCCGTTTTACGGCGAAAGCGGCGGTCAGACCGGCGATGCCGGCACGATCACCGGCGCCGATGGACTGACGCTTGCGGTCAGCGAAACCGCCAAGCCGCTTGGCCGCCTCCACGCGCATGGCGCCAAGGTGGAAATGGGTACGATCAAGGTCGGCGACATGGTCAAGCTCGACATCGATGTCGCGCGCCGCGATGCAATCCGTGCCAACCACTCGGCTACCCACCTGCTGCACGCCGCGCTGCGTGGGCGGCTGGGCGCGCACGTGACCCAGAAGGGTTCGCTGGTTGCCGCAGATCGCCTGCGGTTCGACTATTCGCACCCCGCTGCGCTTTCGGCCGAGGACATTGCCGCGATCGAAGCCGAAGTGAACGCCGAAATCCGCGCCAACGAGCCGGTCGTGACCCGCCTGATGAGCCCGGACGATGCGATCGAGGCCGGCGCCATGGCGCTGTTCGGTGAAAAGTACGGTGATGAAGTGCGCGTGCTGTCGATGGGCCGCGTGATGGATAAGGCCTATTCGGTCGAACTGTGCGGCGGCACCCACGTGCGCGCGCTGGGCGATATCGGCCTGCTGCGTATCGTGTCTGACAGCGCGGTGTCCAGCGGTGTGCGCCGGATCGAGGCGCTGACCGGCGAGGGCGCGCGCCAGTATCTGGTCGCGCGCGAGGAAGCGCTGAAAGCTGCGGCTGCAACGCTGCGCACCACGCCCGAGGATGTTGAGGCGCGCGTTGCCGCATTGCTCGATGAACGCAAGAAGCTGGAGCGAGATCTGGCTGAAGCCAAGAAGGCGCTGGCGCTGGGCGGCAGCGGGGCCAAGGCTGAGGCAGCTGACGAACAAGTTGGCGGCGTGACCTTCTCTGGCCAGGTGATCGATGGCCTCGATGCCAAGGAACTGCGCGGGCTGCTCGATCAGGCCAAGGGCCGGATGGGTTCGGGCGTGGCAGTGATTGTCGCGGTGAATGACGGCAAGGCCAGTAATGCCGCGGCCGTGACCGAAGACCTCACCGCTACGGTCAGCGCGGTTGATCTGGTGCGCGCCGGGGTTGAGGCGTTGGGCGGCAAAGGCGGCGGCGGCCGCGCCGACATGGCCCAGGGCGGCGGTCCGGATGGTGCCAAGGCGGCTGAAGCTATCGCGGCAGCAAAGGCAGTGCTGGCGGGCTAACGGCCCCGCAACAGGAGACGCGGCGTGCGCAAGGCTGGATTGTTGCTGATCGCGGCTCTGCTGATCTGCGGGCAGGAACTGGCGGCAAGGCCAGGCCCGAGTTTCTCGTGCGCCAAAGCCCGCGCCGCCGATGAGCGGGCGATCTGCCGCAGCCCGGCGCTGGTGCGGCAGGATCGTCACCTGTCCGAACTCTATCAGACGGTGCTGTCCTGCACTGGCATGGGTACGCGCGGCGTCGACCGCGAGGAACAACGCGCCTGGCTGCTTCGCCGCAAGGCCTGCGGCAGCCAGACTGCCTGCATCGCCCGGCTCTATCGCCAGCGCATTGCCGGGTTCGAGCCGCGCGCCGCCAAGGCCCGGAAATATATCCGCCAGAACGACTGCCCCGGCCCGGTCTGATCTCCAGGCGCCGGCTTAGCCGCGTTCGCGCAGGGTGGTGCTTCTCAGCTTGGGCTTTTCCTCGAGCTCACCTTCTTCCATGATCTGGGCGCGCAGTTCGTCGCGCTTTTCATGGATGCTGGCGATCACCGGCCCCATCGGCACGCCGATATCGACCAGCACGGCTTCGGAGAGCTGGAGCGAGCTTTCCAGCGTTTGCGGTACGGCGGTGCTGGCCCCGGCGCGGTAGAGCGCGGCGGCGTGGCTGGCATCCCGCGCCCGGGCGAGGATTGGCAGGGCGGGGTGCGCTGCGCGCAGCTTGCGCACCAGCTTCTTGGCGAGGATCGGCTCGTCCATGGTGAGCACCACCGCATCGGCGCTGTCGAGCCCGAGCCGGGCCATCGTTGCCTCGCGCAGGGCATCGCCGAACAGCACGTTATAGCCGCGCTCCAGCCCGAAGCTGACCCGGTCGGGATCGAGATCGATCGCGGTATAGGGCTTGCCGTGGCGGCCCAGCATATCGGCCACCAGCCGCCCGACACGATCGAACCCGACGATGATCGTGCGCGGGCTGCCGTTATGCTCACCCGCGCGCGGGATCGCGGCGACATCGACCCGCCGGGCCAGCCGCCGCCCAAGCCAGCCGAGCAGCGGCGTGACGGTCAGCCCCATCGCGGTCACGATCTGCCAGAACTGGGCGGTGCCCGGCTGGATCAGCATGGCATTGGCCGCGGTGGTCAGCACGATC
>JAYSCF010000155.1:0-1603 GCA_041915005.1 Novosphingobium sp. | reverse complement strand
AGACGGACTGGCCAGCAGGATCCCGGTTTCGGTTGCCGTGCCGCGCCGCGCGCCCATCACCCGCAGGGCAAGGCCCGTGACCAGCGCCTTGACCACCATCACCGCCAGCGTCGCCCCCACCAGCAGGCCGAGATTGTCCCACACCACCTTGAGGTCGATGCTCATCCCCACGGTGATCAGGAACACGCCCAGCGCCAGCCCCTTGAACGGGGCGGTAAAGGCCTCGACTTCGCCGTGGTATTCGGTTTCGGCAATCAGCAGCCCGGCCAGCAGCGCGCCCATGATCGGAGACAGGCCAACGGCGGCCGTCGCCAGCGAAGCCGCGATCACCACCAGCAGGCTGGCGGCCAGGAACAGCTCGGGGCTCTTGGTGCGGGCGGCCTGGGCGAACAGGCGGGGCAGCACGAACCGGCCGACCACCAGTAGCGCCAGGATCACCAGCGTCCCCAGCCACAACGTGCGCAGCAGGCCGTCCAGCCCGCCGCCGCCGGCCTGCGGCGCAATTGCGCCCAGCAGGAAGATGATCGGCACCAGGGCCAGATCCTCGAACAGCAGCATGGCGAGCGCCGCGCGCCCTACCGGCGTTGTCGTGCCAACGATCGGCAGGACCAGCGCAGTCGAGGACATGGCCAGTGCCAGTCCAAGGCCCAGCGCCCCGCCGGCCGATTGGCCGAGCAGCGCCAGCGCCAGCGCGATCAGCGATCCGGCGACCAGGAGTTCCATCGCGCCCAGCCCGAACACCTGGCGGCGCATCGCCCAGAGCCGGTTGAAGGAGAGTTCGAGGCCAATTTCGAACAGCAGCAGCACGATCCCGAATTCGGCAAACGGGGCAAGGTCTTCGGGATTGGAGATCGTGACATATTCGAGCCACGGATGATCGAAGGCGAGCTGCCCCAGCCCATAGGGGCCGACCAGCAGGCCAACCAGGATGAAGCCGATCACCGGGGTGATGCGGAACCGCGCGAAGACCGGGATCACGATCCCCGCGGCACCAAGGATAACCAGGGCATCGCCAAGCGGGGAGGAGGGGGTGAACTGAAGGGGGGCGGCCATGGCCCAAGCCTAGGCAGGATGGGGCAAATTGTCACCCGCCCATACGAAATCGGCGGCGCCGGATGGACCGGCGCCGCCGCTGTTCGCGCAAAATGGCGGGAAGCTTACTTCCAGTTGGCCATTTCGGCTTCGAGGTTCTGCACGATGGCTTCGAAGAAGCCTTCGGTGGTCAGCCAGGGCTGATCCGGGCCGATCAGGATCGCGAGATCCTTGGTCATCTTGCCGCTTTCCACGGTGTCGATGCAGACCTTTTCCAGCGTTTCGGCAAAGCGGATCACGTCGGGCGTGCCGTCGAACTTGCCGCGATAGATCAGGCCGCGGGTCCAGGCGAAGATCGAGGCGATCGGGTTCGTGCTGGTCTGCTTGCCCTGCTGGTGCATGCGGTAGTGGCGGGTGACGGTGCCGTGGGCGGCTTCGGCTTCAACGGTCTGGCCATCCGGGGTCATCAGCACCGAGGTCATCAGGCCAAGGCTGCCGAAGCCCTGGGCAACCTGGTCCGACTGCACGTCGCCGTCGTAGTTCTTGCAGGCCCAGACGAACTTGCCCGACC
>JAYSCF010000154.1:2034-5083 GCA_041915005.1 Novosphingobium sp. | reverse complement strand
AAATGGAACTGCGGCGCGAGCGCGACGAGCTGGTTGCCGAGCAGGAAGACCTGCAGAAGCTGCTCGACAGCCCGGCCCGCCAGCGCACCCGGCTGAAGCGCGACCTGGCAAGCCTGCGCAAGGACTATGCCGAAGACACCGCGCTGGGCCGGCGCCGCACCACCATTGCCGTTGCCGCGCCG
This sequence comes from Novosphingobium sp., assembly GCA_041915005.1. Taxonomy (GTDB): domain Bacteria; phylum Pseudomonadota; class Alphaproteobacteria; order Sphingomonadales; family Sphingomonadaceae; genus Novosphingobium. The sequence goes on along the minus strand of JAYSCF010000154.1, from coordinate 4,901 downwards.
ACGGTCGAATTCAGCATGGATGCGATGATCGAAAAGGCGCCGGTCACGGTGATCCTGTCGGCCAAGGGCTGGATCCGCGGCGCGAGCGGGCACGAGGCGCTCGACAAGGAATTCAAGTTCAAGGAGGGCGATGGCCCGGCCTTCGCGCTGCACGCGCAGACCACCGACAAGTTGCTGATCGCTTGCGACAATGGCCGGTTCTACACCCTGGGGGCGGACAAACTGCCTTCGGCGCGCGGCTTTGGCGAACCGATCCGCACGATGATCGATATCGATGCCGAAGCCCAGATCGTGGCGGTGGTGGCCTACAAGCCCAAGGGGCAATTGCTGCTGGCCAGCAATGCCGGGCGCGGCTTCGTGGCCGAAATGGACGAACTGCTGGCCGAAACCCGCAAGGGCCGCGGCGTGGTGACCACCAAGCCCGGCGTGCGGCTGGCCGTGGTCCGCGAAATCCCGGCCGAACACGATCACGTTGCCGTGGTTGGCGACAACCGCAAGCTGGTGGTCTTTGCGCTGTCCGAAATGCCGGTGCTGGCCAAGGGGCAGGGGGTCACCCTGCAACGCTACCGCGATGGCGGGCTGTCGGATGCGGTCACGCTCAAGCTGGAAGACGGCCTGAGCTGGGCGATGGGCGGCGAAACCGGGCGCACCCGCACCGAAAAGGACGTGGTGATGTGGAAGGTCGCGCGTGGCGCGGCCGGCCGGATGCCGCCGAGCGGCTTCCCGCGCGACAACAAGTTCTAGACACCGGACCTGGGATTTAGCTCATTTCCCTGCGTCATCCCGGACTTGATCCGGGATGACGAAAATGGAAGGCGCTAGGCCAGTTCCGCATCCAGCAGGGCTGAAACCCGGGTTTCATCGGGAAAGCCTTCGGCGATCCAGCGTGTTTCGACTGCGTGGAGGATCCGCGCGACCTCTGGCCCCGCGCCAACCCCGCGGGCAACGATCTGGCCGCCCTTGAGCGGGAATTGCGGAATGTCCCAGCCCGCAAGGGCGGCACTATCCACGCCGCTCAGCAGCAGCCGGTCGAGCGCAGCCTCGCGCCCCAGCCGATAGGCTAGCGCGCGGGGCTCGCATTCACCGGATGCCCGCGCGGCGGCCAGCGCCAGCCGCTTTTTCTGCGCGCCTGAAAGGCGAAACCGGCTGGCGACCTGTTCGGCCAGCGCCGGCTGGGCGGGCAGCAGCGCGGCAAGCCGGCGCAGGGCATCGGGGGCGGCGTGCTGGCGCGCCTCTTCGGCTACCAGCGCGGCCAGTGCGGCGGGATCGGCTTCGGGCAGGACCACCGCCAGCACCCCCAGCTCTCCCATCCGCGCCACGGTGGGGGCGGGATCGGGCAGGCCGAGCAGGTTCATCATTTCCATCCCCACCCGCTCGCGCGAGAGGCCCTTGAGGGTGGGCGCCAGCGCGGCGCAGGCGCTTTCGGCTTCGGCATCGGGGTTTTGGCCGCCGAAGCGGGCCTGGAACCGGAAATAGCGCAGGATCCGCAGGTGATCCTCGCGGATCCGGCTCTGCGCATCGCCGATGAAGCGCACCCGCCGCGCCGCCAGATCGGTGAGGCCGCCGAACCAGTCGAACACTTCGCCGCTGGCCGGATCGGCATAGAGCGCGTTGATCGTGAAATCGCGCCGTGCGGCATCGTCCTGCCACTCGGTGGCGAAAGCCACCGTGGCATGGCGGCCATCGGTGGACACATCGCGGCGCAGGGTGGTTATTTCGACCGGGCCGCCGGGCAGCACGGCGGTGACCGTGCCGTGGTCGATCCCGGTGGGAACCGCGCGGATGCCGGCCGCCTCAAGCCGGGCCATCACCTCGTGCGGCAGCAGCACGGTGGCCGCGTCGATATCCTTGACCGTCAGGCCCAGCAGCGTGTCGCGCACCGCGCCGCCGACATAGCGCGCGTTGCCCGCGCCCAGCGCCGCGAACAGGGCGGCCAGATCGTCGCGCTTCATCCAGGGCGCTGCAATGCGCTCAGTCATGCCAGGCAATCCGCTTTGAAAGGTTGGTGATGATCGCCGCCGTCACGCCCCAGATCCGGTGCTGCTGCCACATGATCTCGATGTAGCGGCGCTCCTGCCCCAGATAGGTGGCCGATTGCGGGGTGTGATTGGCGGGATCGAACACGAAATCGACCGGGGCTTCGAACCAGGCGGCCACTTCGGTCGGGCTGGGGTTGATCTCGATATCGGGCGGGACCACCGCCAGCACCGGGGTGATCGCATAGCCGGTGCCAGTGCGATAGACATCGCTGGTGCCAATCACGGTAACGTCGCGTTCGTGGATGCCCATTTCCTCGTAAGCTTCGCGCAGCGCGGCTTCGACCGGGGTTTCGCCCGGATCGATCTTGCCGCCCGGAAAGGCGACCTGCCCAGGATGCGAACGCATGTTCGAAGGGCGGTGAATCAGCAGGAAGCCGGGGCGATCGTGCCGCTCGGTGATCGCGGCCAGCACGGCGGCGGGGCGCAGGCTATCAGGGGCGAACTGGCGATCATCGCGCAGCCCTGCAATCTCGCGGGCATGGCCTTCGGCGTGGAGCCGCTGGAGGCGTGCGACCAGGCTCATGCCGGCACCAGCGAAAAGCGTGTGCCGAGGCTGGCAACGGCCAGTTCGGCATCGGCCAGGTCAACCAGTTGCAGCCAGGTGGAGCGGTTGATCCGGGCCTCTGTCCCATGGCGCACGGCCAGGTAGAGCGCGGGGGTTTCGGCATCGCCGCGCGCGCTCAGCGGGTGGTCGGGGCCGGCCACCACGATCTCATCGGTGTTGAGCCGAAAGGCCAGCGCATTGCCCTGCCGGGCAACGTCGGTCGCGATGAAGGCGGCATCTTCCACCGCGATGGCACAGCCGCCGCTCTGGCGCACCGCATCGAG
>JAYSCF010000154.1:0-2024 GCA_041915005.1 Novosphingobium sp. | reverse complement strand
GGCATCTTCCACCGCGATCGCCTGCTTTTCGTGCGGGGTGACCAGCCAGTGCCGGCCATCATCCTCGCGCCGCAGCAGGCCGGCAAAGGCGCGGACCATCGCCGGTCGCTTGATCTCTCCGCCATCGTGGAGCCAGCGGCCGTCGGCCTTGATCACCATCAGGCTGTCCCCGCTGGCGGCAGGGTGCCATTGCTCCACCGGGGGCAGCTTGCGCGCCTCAGCCAATGCAGCGATCTCGGCAAGCGAGAGCGTGGCCAGATCGGGCGGCGGAACATAGGGCATGAACCATGCCCTGCCAGATCAGCCTAGCCGCGCCAAGGCCCCAGCACGCCTTCGCGGGGGAGGACGGCGGGATTGGCGCAGCGCACCAGCAGGCGGCGGGCCTCGAACGGGCCGGGCAGCGACCAGCCCGCGGTGTGGGCATTGGTGAAGCCCCAGAACCGGCCGTAATATTCGGGATCGCCGATCATGACCTGCGGCAGCGGGGCATTCGGGCTGAGCGCAGCGAGGCTCGCGGTCATCAGCGCCTGCCCGTAACCACAGCCTTGCGCCTCGGGCACCACGGCCACCGGGCCGACCATGACCATCGGATGGGCCTTGCCCGCCGGGTCGGTCAGCGCCACCGGCCAGCACTGGATCGTGCCGACCAGATGCTCTTCGGCATCGAGCGCGGCGAACGACAGGCCGGGCAGCCAGTCCATCCCTTCGCGCACCTTGTAGGCGGTGCGCTGCTGGCGCCCGGGTTCGAACGCGCGATCGAGCAGAGCCTCGATCCAGGCAGGATCGATCTGGTCGAGCGGGATAAGGGTGGCGGCAGCAGTCATGGCGCGCGCCGATAGGGCAGGGGGGGCGCCGATACAAGGTAAAGGTGGACAGGTGCGCGGCGCAGCTTGCCGCGTGGTGCCTGCGCGGGACATGACGCGGGCATGGCATTCACGCATCAAGGACCGCTGGTAATCGGGGTGGACGAGGCCGGGCGCGGGCCGCTGGCCGGGCCGGTGGTGGCCGCGGCCTGCGTGCTGGGCGTGGGCGCACCGGCGGGGCTGGATGATTCCAAGAGACTTTCGGCCAAGCGCCGCGCCGCGCTCGAACCGCTGATCCAGCAATCGTGCGGCTGGGCACTGGGCGTGGTCGAGGCCGACGAGATCGACCGGATCAACATCTTCGCCGCCACCATGCTGGCGATGACCCGCGCGGTGGGCGAACTGGTGGCGGCGCTGGGGCGCACGCCCGATGAAGTCCTCATCGATGGCAACATGACCCCGCAGGGCCGGGTGCCCGAATGGCGCTGGACGGCGCGGGCGATTGTCGGCGGCGATGGGCTTGAGCCTTGCATTTCGGCGGCCTCGATCCTGGCCAAGGAACACCGCGACCGGGTGATGCGCGCCCATGCGGCGCGCTGGCCGCACTATGGCTGGGAACGCAACGCAGGCTACGGCACAGCCCAGCACATGGAGGCGCTGCGGCTGCATGGCGCCACGCCCATTCACCGCCAGAGCTTTGCCCCGGTCGCCCAGTTGCGCCTGCCGATCGAGCCCGCCTGAATAAAAAATCGCGCCCCGAGTCCGTGCGGCCACACCCACCAGATGTTGAGTCCGCGCCGGCGTGGCGGACTCTAGATGCTGTGCGGGACTCGTTCTGTTCCCCTTTCCGAATCCCGGAATCGCAAGGATTCGTGCGGAGTCGCGACTTGACGGGGCGGCCCGAATGACTCACCCTGTGGATAAGTCACAGGGGGTTCGACGCGCGTTTATGGGTCAGTTGCTGGTAGGTGAGAAGGCGCGGTTGCGCGCGGCCAAGGAAGTTGTGCGCCCGGATCTCCCGGTCGGCCGGATCCTTGATGGCGACTGCGTGGAAGCCATGCGCACGATCCCTTCGGCATCGGTCGACATGATCTTTGCCGATCCGCCCTATAACCTGCAGCTGGGCGGCGATCTTTCGCGCCCCGATGGCAGCCATGTCGATGCGGTCACCGATCACTGGGACCAGTTTGACAGCTTTGCCGCCTATGACGCCATTTCGCG